>CAXBHV010000382.1:0-6459 GCA_963974855.1 uncultured Rhodopirellula sp.
CACCGACCACCTCCATTTATTTTGCGTCACCGATGGTGATGGATTCGGCATAGACTAACCGTCCGGTATAGCCGTCGTGCCAGCGGACGACGACTTGTGGCTCGTCATACGCACTGAATTGATAGCCGCCGTCCGGCGATGCCACTTTCAATACGTTATTGACCTGCACGATTCCATAATACGTATTGCGAATCTTTTGGTAGGGCAGATTGTTGGGAAACCCGGTTACCCATCGGACCTGAACGTCGCGTCCCATACTATTCCATTTGCCACCGGTCGGTGGATTGCCAAGCGTCCCCAGCGGATGGCCCGTCGAGCCAAGCGGGCCACACATCATTTCGTAGACATTGTCGGTAATTTTGACCGACGCAGCGGCGTGCACATCCCCCGTGAAAATTAGAATTGGTTTCTTTACCGCATCTAACTCGTTGAGCAATCGTTCACGTTGCACCAAGAAGGATGGAAATCCGTCTCCCTTGTCGTCTTGGTCATCGCCGCCAACGTGGGCAGCCGTGTGATAGATTACCCAGGGGTCGGGTGAGATCACGAAGACGAACTCTGCGTCGGTATTCCGCACGCCATCGATGAACCATCTTTCTTGTGCCTCGCTGAGGATGAACAAACTGGGGTCGGATCGATCTTGCGGATTTCGATTCGATCGTTCACCGCGAGTATCAAGTGCAAAAAAATGACAGTTGGCGATTTTCCAATCGTAGTAGTGATGCGTACCGATGCTGTAGCTGATTCGCTCGGTTACTTTGGCTGACGGGGTAATTTGCAAGTGAGTCGCGTCGATGACTTTGGCTAATCCATAGACGCCAGCATTCTTGGGAGCGTCCTTTCGCTTAGGAACGAGCTTTTCGGCGCGAGTGTAATTGCCCAAGTGAATGGTGCTGACCGTTGCCGGATCCAGCGTCGTAAAATCGGCAGCGGGATCAAACAAGACATCACTGCCTGCGGTCAGATTCGCGTTGCCGAAACGAAGCATTCCCGATTGAGGCCCGCGATGATTGGCCCAAGACAGATACTCGCTGTAAGCATGTAGGCCCACATCGCGAATCAAGTGTCGGCCTTCGCCTAATCCAATTTCGCCGCATCCATGAATGTCCCAACCGACGTCGTGGTCATCAAAGGTAAAAAACGCAGGCATCGATCGAAACAACGATGCGAACGAACGGCCGCGTGAAAAGTACAGCTTGTAATTGTCTCGAACGCCACCTAGCGTTCCGTCACGCAGCTCTTCATAAATCACATCGCCATTGACGATGCCGAACATCGCTTCATCGGCATGATGGTTGCGAATCATGTCGTACGCAGGCGTGCTGGTGTACATGCCGCCGCTGACGTCTGGATCCTGCGACGCGCAATGCCCCACGGCGAATGTCACATTGAACAATCCGTTTGGATTGTTCGCGACGTCGACATACGACGTCTTATTGGGAAGCGTTTTAAACGAAGGCCATGCTTTGGTCACATCAGTTCGCAGATCAGGGAGCACGTCGTTGATTTCAATCGCGTAGTAATAACGCGTATTGGCCTGCAGTCCCGTCAGTGTCACCGAACCGGTCAAATCGCTTTCTCCACTTGTTTCCCCGATCACTTCCGAGGATTCGTCGCTCAGTGGCAACGTTTGGCTGTATAAGACGGTGAATTCGGTTGCCACGCGTGTTCGCACCCAAACCTTGACGGATCGATCCGTGATGCCGCCTAACAATGGGCCGTGCGACAATCCGCCGGTCGCATAGGGCAACACATCATTGGCAACCGGGTCAGGCCAACTGATGTGCTGTCCACAAAGCAGCGAAGTTCCAAATGGTTGAACGGCGATCAAGAGGCAAAGGATTGTCAGTCGTACCATGAATCATTCTTTCGCAAGTAGCGCCGAAGTCCAATGGACTCCGCTCGTTGGTAAACATCGTTTTCGTTTCGGCGATACGCTTTGATTGATCCATCGGAATCGAATCATTGAATCGTCTATTATTGGTGAATTTACTTCTTCGTTGGATTTTCGAACCCGATAACGTCTCAGCCACCGTTCTCTTCAGTTGTCGCAATGCCGATGTCGCTAGAAATCAAAATCAACGACAAGTATAGCGTCTTGGTTAACCGCCTAGCGTTCACATCCGAGGTCACTCTGCCCATAGCTTTGTTTTCCCAAACCACGGACTTACGTCCGTGGCTCCTACGTGACGTCACTTCGTGACTGATCATTCAAAAAAAAAACAACGCCAAAATGGATAGGCGATAACTCGTGTCAATGCACGAAACCCCTTGCCATTTCGCGTTTCTCTACACTTTTTGTTGTTGACGACGTTTGTCGATGACGATACTCTTAATCGTAGAGAGACGATAAAGGAAATGAATGACAAAGCCAGCGACCTCTAAGAAATGCGACTCGACGCCGGTGAAGCTGAAAGCGGATCCGACGGCAGAGGATTTTGCAAAACTAGCATGGGCGATCGCGCATCCGGCACGGGTCCAGATCGTGCGTCTGCTGATCGGCCGCGAAGCCTGTGTTTGTGGCGAAATCGTTGATCAGTTGCCGCTGGCTCAATCGACCGTTTCCCAACATTTGAAGATATTAAAAGAGTCAGGCTTGATCCAAGGCGAAGTCGACGGCCCTAAGGTCTGCTACTGCATCAACGCCAAGCGACTCGCACAACTCAAGGCGTTCGTCCAGGGACTGTGACCGCCATTTTTTTTACTTAAGTCTATCGTATAGCGGCGATAAACGATTTTGTCTGGTTCAATGAAAGACAAGGAAATGAATCACCCAGAGACCTGCCCCACAGAGAAAAAGGGGATCGGCTTCTTTGAAAGGTACCTGACCGTCTGGGTTGGTCTTTGCATTGTCGCCGGAATTGCACTTGGCAAAATCGCTCCGGGAATGGCCAAGTCACTCGACGCCATGGCAATCTATGTCAACGACGCTCCGGTGATTTCGATTCCGATCGCCGTCTGCCTGTTCTTTATGATGTACCCGATCATGGTCAAGATCGACTTCGGCGAAGTCGTAAAAGCGGGCAAAGCAATTCAGCCGGTTGGCTTGACCCTGGTCCTTAACTGGGCGATCAAACCGTTCACGATGTACGCGATCGCGAGTTTCTTTCTGGGGACGCTGTTTCTGGGCTTCATCGGTCCTGACGCCGTCGATTACGTAAAAGCTCCGTTGGGAAGCAATCTCGAGGTCGGTGCAACGTATGGTGCAGGGGAAGTGGTATTGATCGATGGCGTGAAGATGCTGCAAGTCCCGCTCTGGCGTAGTTACTTGGCTGGGTGCATTTTGCTTGGAATCGCACCTTGCACTGCCATGGTTCTCGTTTGGGGATTTTTGGCGAAAGGAAACGACGGACACACGCTGGTGATGGTCGCGATCAATTCGCTGACGATGCTCGTGTTGTACGGCGTTTTAGGGGGATTCTTGCTTGGCGTCGGCCAGCTTCCCGTTCCTTGGCAAGCGTTGTTGTTGTCGATCGGGGTTTATGTCGCGTTACCGTTGGCTGCCGGGTACATCTCGCGAAGATGGCTGATCGCCACGAAGGGAGAAGCATGGTTTCGTGACAAGTTTTTGCATTTTCTGACGCCGATCACGATCACCGCTCTACTCGCGACCCTAGTGTTATTGTTTTCCTTCAAAGGCGAGACCATCGTTGAAAACCCGCTGACGATCTTATGGATCGCCATTCCGTTGACGATTCAAACGCTGGTGATCTTTGCACTTGGCTACGGGATCAGCAAAGCGATGGGATTCCCTTACGATTCCGCTGCTCCGACCGCAATGATCGGCGCGTCAAATCACTTTGAAGTTGCGATCGCGACGGCCACAATGTTGTACGGGTTGTCATCAGGGGCGGCGCTGGCGACCGTCGTCGGTGTGCTGATTGAAGTGCCTTTAATGCTGGGCTTGGTCAAATTTTGCATCAAAACACAAGGCTGGTTCCCAGAGGAGTCTTCCAACGAAGGCGAATCGATTGAACCGGATTTAGTATCCCATTCGGAGGCGATCAGATGAATAGCGTCAAACATAGAAAATGTTTTGGAAGCATGTTCCCCGAGCGGTTTCAAGTAGGCGAGCACCCCGGCAAAGTGTTTGCGTTACGCAGCGATGCACCACGGGGAATGATGCGAGCTCATCCAAGCATCGAGACCGACGTATCGCAGTGGGACGACTGCCGCCAGTGCCCCGAATTCGACAGTTGCTACCGACTGTGTATGGCACAAATCGCACTCGAAACCGCTGTTTCAACTAACTAATTGATCTTTTACTCTTGGAGAAAATGTGATGTCCAAAGTGCAAATTTATGACAAGGCCATGTGCTGCTCGACCGGCGTCTGTGGTCCGCAAGTCGATCCAGTGTTGCCTAAGTTCGCAGCCGATCTGGATTGGATCAAAGATCAAGGCCACGAGGTCATGCGATTCAACCTTGCTCAGGATCCAGCCGAGTTTGCCAAAAACGCGACAGTTCAGCAAATGCTTACCGACGAAGGCGTTGAGTGCTTGCCGTTGGTGATGGTGGATGATCGTGTCGTCAGCCGCAGCGAGTATCCGTCGCGTGAGAACCTAGCGATGTGGACCGGGACGGCCATGAAACCCAAGGCGACACTGCCGATGGCGTCGGGTTCGGGTTGCTGTGGTGGCAACTCGGGATGCTGCTAGGTGGTGGCCTGAGGTCTGTGATTGAACGACGAACTTGATGAACGGCTGGAAGCCTGATTCGCAATTGATGAGCAGGTAGGCAGGAATCATTGACTGAAATCCTGTTAGCCGTTTGGGCGCTAGCCCCGGTTCAGAGCCGGAACCGTGGCTAGCGCCAAAACGGCCAATTTACTGAAAGACTCCTGCCTAACTGCATCGCTCCGATGACAGGCTGGAAGCCTATCCCACTTTGAAAACGAGTATTGGAATGCAATTCCTCGAAAATCCGACGCGTAATTTGTTCTTCACCGGCAAGGGTGGAGTGGGCAAGACTTCGATGGCGTGCGCGACCGCGGTTCAATTGGCCGACCGTGGACTGCGAGTGCTGTTGGTTTCAACCGACCCGGCATCCAACTTGGACGAAGTTCTTGGCACGACGCTAAGCAATGATCCGACGCCCGTTGAATCGGTGCCCAAACTATTCGCAATGAACCTGGATCCTGAAACGGCAGCATCGGAATACCGCGAGCGAATGGTGGGGCCGTACCGGGGAGTGCTGCCGGATGCGGCGGTACGAAGTATGGAAGAGCAGTTCTCGGGATCGTGCACTCTAGAGATAGCGGCGTTTGACGAGTTTTCCAAATTGCTTGGCGATCCGCAGGCCACGGCGGAGTTTGATCACGTGATCTTCGACACCGCTCCGACAGGCCACACGTTACGTTTGTTGACGCTGCCGTCTGCATGGTCGGGCTTTATCGAAAACAACACCACCGGAACCTCGTGTTTAGGTCCGCTTGCGGGATTGCAAGCCCAAACGATGCTTTACAAACAAA
The DNA here is from genome assembly GCA_963974855.1 of uncultured Rhodopirellula sp. Taxonomy (GTDB): domain Bacteria; phylum Planctomycetota; class Planctomycetia; order Pirellulales; family Pirellulaceae; genus Novipirellula. Next base: position 5,470 of record CAXBHV010000382.1, read on the forward strand.
CCGTCGAGGCGCTTGCCGATGCGAAGCTGACAACGCTCGTTTTAGTGACACGCCCCGAACCGTCCGCGTTTCGCGAAGCGGCGCGATCGAGCATTGAGCTGCAGAACCTAGGAGTAAGAAATCAGCACTTGATTATCAATGGTGTGTTCACTTGCGAATCCTCGAGCGACGCGATCGCAGTGGCGATGCAGCAGCGTGGCGAGCAAGCGATTGCAGAAATGCCGGATGCCATTCGGGACTTCGATCGATCCAACGTACCGCTCAATAGCAGTGGTTTGATGGGAGTCCCGTCGCTGCGACAAGTCGGCAAGCCGGAGAAAGATCAAGCCAACGACGCGGCCGAATTGCCATCGATTGGTTCTTATCCCGACGGGCTCGGCTCGCTGATCGACGAATTGGCGAGTGTGGGGCACGGGGTGATCATGACGATGGGCAAAGGAGGCGTTGGCAAAACGACCGTCGCGGCGGCAGTCGCGGTGGCGCTGGCCGAGCGTGGTTTCGATGTGCACCTTTCCACAACCGACCCTGCGGCCCATGTTGCGGCCACGATTGCTGCAGACGAACAACCAGGGCTGACCGTCGGACGCATTGACCCGGCAAAGGAAACGGCCGACTACACCGATGAAGTACTGCGTACTGCGGGCTCCGACTTGGACGCCGACGGAAAAGCATTACTCGAGGAAGATTTGCGATCCCCTTGTACCGAAGAAATCGCGGTGTTCCGAGCATTCGCCAAAGCGGTCTCCGACGGAACGAACCGCTTCGTGGCGCTGGATACCGCACCGACAGGGCACACGATCCTGTTGCTTGATTCGGCGCTGGCGTACCACCGCGAAGTGACTCGGCAATCGAGCCAGATGCCCGAGTCGGTCGAAAAACTGTTACCGCGACTGCGAGATCCCGACTTTACTCGCGTGTTGGTTGTCACGTTACCCGAGGCGACGCCGGTTCACGAAGCGGCAAAGCTACAACAAGATTTACGACGCGCCG
>CAXBHV010000383.1:0-6454 GCA_963974855.1 uncultured Rhodopirellula sp.
AGCGTTTCCTTGCCGAGCTGTTGCGCCAGCAGATAGTCAAGGGAGATACCGCTTTGATACGTATTCGTTCCGTTGACACGCGTCGGAGAAACTGCGGTCATGAACGCGGCGGTGTTCGGGATATGCCCGCTGCCCGGGTTGTCGACGTTGGAAAGGACGACCATGTCGTTTCGAAAACGTTGCAACGGTCGCAAGATGCGCGAAAGCGTAAATTCCTTGCCGACACCTTTGACGTCCCAGCCGCTCGGGTGAAATCCGTTCGGTTGAAAGATGGTCACAAAGCGCGCCGGTGGAACAGCTTCGGCGCTGCCTTCGCTGGCCATGATGTCCAACGCCGGAAGCGCTAACGTGGCTCCGATGCCGCGCAGAAACGTACGTCGATGTATTCGCCACGACTTTCTCATGGGCTGTCGCCTTCCGGTTGGTTGTTTTGATAATTGAATGGATAGCTTGCCGCGATCGCACGGATCATTGCCGACGGCTTGTAGCCGGATTCGACGACCTGTTGCGTGATCTTGTCCACGGCAGGAGTATCGAAGTATTCGAGTGGTCGACCAAGCGCATATGCTAGCATGCGTTCGGTCAGGTTGCGGATGAAGTCTTCCTTGCGTTCGGCCAGCAGATATTGCTTGATGCCGGTGACGCCGTTGTATGTCTTTCCGTTGTTTAGTTTGACGGTGCTGTCAATCGGCAAGGCTGCCGTCGATTCTCGCCACCTGCCGATCGGGCTAAAGTTCTCCAATGCAAATCCGAAGTCATCGATCTTGTCGTGGCAGCTCGCACACGACTTGTCGGCACGATGACGCGCGAGTTCTTCACGCAGATTGCCACCGCCTTCCTCACCAGCTTTCGCAGGCAGTTCGGGAACGTTCATGGGTGGTGGCGGAAGATGTTCGCCGAGAATCTTTTCCAGCATCCACACGCCGCGTTTGACCGGGCTGGTGCGTGTGGGCGCCGAAGTCACGGTCATCAGGCCCGACATCCCCAGCAGACCGCCGAGGTTTTCCATTGGGCTTGCGGATCATCGCAAAGTCATCATCGGGGACATGGCTCGCATCAGGAACGCCGTAGAAATTTGCCATACGTTGGTTCACAACCACATAGTCCGAATCCAGCAACTCCAGCAGACTGCGGTCTTCTTTGACGAGCGTTTCAAAATAGCGAGCGACTTCGCGCTTCATGTCTTCGGCCAGATCGCGGCTGAATTCCGGGAAGCGTCCCACATGCGGCATGACGTTGCCGCCAAGATTCGAACAGTCCAGCCACTCGCGGACAAACGGCTCCGCGAACCCTCGAATTCGATCCGAACCGCGCATCCGCTGGACTTGGGTTTCAATCGCCTCGATCGACAGAAACAGTTCGCGAGCGGCTGCGTCCAACAACTCTTCATCCGGCACGGAGCCCCACAAAAAGTTGGCCAGCCGGCCGGAGAGCTGATAGCTGGTCAAGCGGGTTTCGGCTTCGTTGCCCATCGAATCGAAGCGATAGAGGAATTCGGGCGAACAAAGCACCGCAGTCAGTGCATCTCTGAGCGAACTTTCGCAGTCGTCGCCGCGTTGACGTCCCGCGATGTAGAACGCTTCGAGACGAGCCAGCTTATTTGCATCGGGCACTTGCCGAAAGGCTCGCGTCGCGAAACGCCGCAGAACTTGCCTTGCCCACTCGTCCTGTTTCTCGCGTTGACTTTCAGGTGGCACCGGCAGCTCAGAAAGCAGACCGTCACCGGAAAGATCATCCGGCGCGATCGGGCCCTCAAAGGTCAGCGACTCGACGTAAACCCTTCCTGAATACGGACGCTTATAAAAATACTTCAGACGACTTTCTTCCACGTATGCATTGCCGTAGTCCTCGTAGTCCTGATAGCTCAGGCTGATCGTTTCGTTGGTCCAACGCGAGAAGACCTCGCTGTCAGACACCTTTAACTCGACCGCAAGTTCCATGTTCCCGCGTTTGAATCGCTGTCGTTTGCCGAGCCACTCGCCACGCACCCCGTAGTCATCCGACACCGCATCGTTTTCTCGCATCAGCCTTATCAGATGATAGAACTCAAAGATGTCATACGAAGCTTTGTTCAGTTTCGTTAGCATCTCGCGAGCCCGCTTGCTGTAACTCGGCAGCGGCTTGAGCTTGGGTGCCGAAGCGTCGGCGATCCGAGTCGCTTCTTTGCGGTACTCGTCCGGTACGGGAAACTCAGTGCCGTAGTCTCGTCGCAGCGAAGTCGCCCCAACATCGGTGCGAACGGAAACGAGATTCGAGCCCTTTTCCATCAGGCTGATCAGTGAGTAGTTTTCAGTCGTGCCTTGCTTCACAACCACATCGCCGACTTTGACTCCATCGGCGTATAGATTGAGCCCGGTCAACGGATACTGATCTCCCGATGCCCGAATCGTCACTCGGTAGTAGCCGGTCTGTGGCAGGACGACGACGCCCGACCCCGTCGCGGATTCCGCATTCAAGAGCAACGCGGGTGGAACTCGTTGGTCATCGATCCGGGCACGAAAGACTTTGATGTTCTTCGCCTTGAGCGTCCTTGTGTCGACACGGCCTGTACCAAGATAGAACACCGCATCGAGCGCCCGCTGAGCTTCGACGTAGTACTTCTCCAACTGCGAACCGCTCAACAGCAGGGCCGTTCGGTCGTTGCGAAACCCTGACGGTCCCTCGGGGTCTTCGGGCAGAGTCAGACCGGCGTTGAAATCAATGCCCAACAAATCTCGGACGGAGTTGCGATACTGCAATCGTGAAAGTCGAGACAGCGGCACGTGCCCCGGGTTCTTGATCGCATTCCAATCGATATCGTTAACCGCTTTGTCGACCCCGGCGATCATCTTTTTCAGTTCTGTGGCTTTCGGAAATGGTTCTTCCGGCGGCATCTCCTCGGATTCAAGCTGTTCCAAAACCCGTAGCGAAAGTTTACGCTCGCGGATCACGCTTTTCGCGTCGGTAAATCGGCTCAGGTCGACATCCGCTTCCGTCACATCGCCCGAGTGACAGTCGTAACAGTACTTCTTCAACAGCGGTGTCACGTCCGTCTCAAAAGTCTGCGATTGCACTGGCGAAAGCAGGCCAAACAGCATCGCAAGGAACACGCCGATCGAAACGAAGGCACGCATTCCTTCACTCTCCCTTTGGGAGCGTCGAGCGCAGCGAGGGGAGGGCCGAGTGTTGGGAGCTTTATTGAACATCTGATCGAAAAGTTGTTTGCGCGGTCGCCCTCCCCGCTCGTTCCTCGCGACCCTCCTGAAGCGAGGGTGAAGTTGTCGGTCACTCATCTTCACGACCTCCTGCGTTGCGAGGTTGAAGTTTTTCGATCTGCGTTTTCCGCGTGACGCCTCTACCGTCTGAACGAGACAACTTCATAGCAAAAGCTCCTTCACCACGTTGCCGGCGAGGTCGGTGAGCCGGAAGTCGCGGCCCTGAAAGCGATACGTCAGGCTTTCATGATGGATGCCAAGTTGGTGCATCGCCGTTGCGTAAAGATCGGCGACGGGTACCGGATTCTCTGTCACGCGGAAGCTCCAGTCATCTGTCTTTCCATAGACAAGTCCGGGTTTAATTCCGCCCCCGGCAAGCCACATCGTGAAGCACATGCCGTGATGTTCGCGGCCAAAATTGTTCCGCTCAAGTTTGCCCTGACAAAACACCGTGCGGCCGAATTCGCCTCCCCAGATCACGAGTGTTTCATCGAGCAACCCGCGCTGCTTGAGGTCGGTGATGAGAGCTGCGTTCGCGCGGTCGGTATAGCCGCAGTAGTCCGGATGCTGCTTCGGCAAATTACTATGGTTGTCCCAGCCTCCCTGAAATACTTGCACAAAACGCACGCCGCGTTCGATCAGTCGACGAGCCAGCAGCACACTGTGCGTGTACGTACCCGGCGTCTGAGAATCTGTGCCATACAGTTCCATCGTCGACGCAGATTCACCACTTAGGTCTGCTAGTTCGGGGACGCTGGTCTGCATCTGCGCCGCCATTTCGTATTGGCTGATGCGTGTCTCGATTTCAGGATCATGGACTTCGCGATAGTGCAGTTGATTGAGCGCGGAAATATTCTGAATGGTTCGCTCACGCAGTTTGGTATTCAGGAAGCCGGGATTTCTTAAGTATCGCACCAATTCGTCGCCATTGCCACCAAAGCGAACGCCCTGATATCGAGACGGCAGGAAACCCGCGCCCCAATGTCGGTCGACCAGAAACGATCCTCCCTTATCCGTTCGCAATACAACGAATGCAGGTAGCTCGTCGTTTTCGCTGCCAAGTCCATAAGCGGCCCAAGCGCCGAAGCACGGTCGACCGGCGAGTTGATGGCCGGTTTGCAGAAACGTGATTGCTGCGTCGTGATCCACCTGAGGCGAAGTCATCGAGTTGATGATGCAGACGTCGTCCACGACCTTTGCGAATTCCGGAAAAAGTTCGCTGACCCAGACACCGTCTTGTCCATGTTGCGAAAACTTCCACGGCGATGCCACCACGGGGAACTTGCTCTGTCCATTGACCATCCCGGTGAACTTGGCGTCTCCCATCACCGATTTAGGTAAATCCACACCGTGCCATTTGCGCAGACCGGGCTTGTGATCCAGCAGATCGATTTGCGACGGGCCTCCCGCCTGAAACAGAAAGATGACTTGCTTTGCCTTCATGGCCATCTGCGGAAAGCCGTCGACGCCCGGAGGGTTGGATTTCAAGGTGGACGCTGCCAGCAACTGATTGGCTGCCACGGAACCGAGCAAGCCAGCAGTGCTTTGGAAGAACCGACGGCGATTCCCGGAAGTAAGCGAATCGTGATTCATGGCGTTACTCCAGCGTCAGGGTTGGGTCAAGATTCATCAGCACGTTTGCCATGGCGTTCCATGCATCGGTTTTCGCAAGTGTCCGGTAGCCGCCTAGTGCATCGCGAAGAAGACCAAGCTGCGCTTCGTCGGGCGTTCGCGCCGTTGCGGTGCGAAACGCCCAGATCAATCGCGAATCATCTTCGAGATCGGATTCCTTGATGCGTGCCGCAAAGGCTTCCGCGCAGGCGATCTGTCCGGGTTCGTTAAGCGTCACCAGCGCCTGCAGAGGCGTATTGGTACGACGCACACGCACATCACATTGGTTGCGGTCGGCAACATCAAACACAGCCAGCAACGGGTGCGGCGCGTTGCGTTTCCAGAAGCTGTACAGAGTGCGTCGTGATGTGTTGATGGGAAAGGAAAGCTTGACCTCCTTTTTGTCTTGATTCAGCAACGGTTCCAGCAGCACTGTCGTACCACCAACATCGCGTTGCAGCAGACCAGCAAAGGCAAGCGACGAATCGCGGACGACGCCAATCGGCAATCGAAAGCGAGGGCCACGAGCCAGCAAGCGATTGTCTGGATCATCTTTCCACTGCATCGGTGGGGTGGCTGAACTCTGGCGATATGATGCGCTGGTGACGATCAGCTTTAAGATCGCTTTCGTATCCCACTTCAGGCGAATGTATTCGGTGGCGAGCCAATCGAGCAGTTCATGATGGTCGGGTTGTGCGCACTGCGTTCCGAAGTTTTCAGGTGAGTCGCATCCCCAAACCTGCTGCCACAATCGGTTGACGGCCACTCGCGCCGTGAGCGGATGATCAGGCCGCATTAGCCAATCGGCTAGCGCGATTCGATCTAGCTTTTCAGCAGTGGGCCGCGGCAAAATCGTGGGCGTCATCGCTGTCACCGGATCACCCAACTGGTCATAGGCAGCCGTTCCAGCTGCAGACGCTGATCGTCAGTCGGAGCGTAAATGAATGGATGTGAGGCCTTGCGGATCGCCATGCCCCATTCCGGAATCTTATCGAAGAACGCCATCAACGAGTAATAGTCGCGCGTTGGAATCGGATCAAACTTATGATCGTGGCACCGCGCGCACTGCATGGTCATACCCAGCCAGATCGTACTGAAAGTCTCCAGCCGATCGGCCGCGTTTTCAAAACGCGATTCATCCGGGATTGTGCCGCTACCCGTGTCGTACCGGTGATTTCGCAAGAAACCAGTCGCCATCAAAAGATCAAGTGATTCAGGATCACGAATCACGTCACCGGTCTGCCATCCCTGAACGGATTTTGGCAGCAGCAGGTCTCCGGCCAGCATCTCGCGAGTCATCTGATCGTACGGCTTTCCGGCGTTCAGCGAATCGATCAACCAGTCTCGCCAACGCCACATCACTCGTTCGCCGTCGGCCTGATAACCGTTGGTGTCTGCATAGCGAGCCGCGTCCATCCAGCCCCATGCAAAGTGCTCGCCGTATTGTTTTCTCTCAAGAAGTTCATCGACCCACTTCGAAACAGCAAGGTTCCGATCACGCCCATAGTGTTCGACAAAATCGTCTACCTCCTCAATCGTCGGTGGCAAACCATTCAGCGCTAGACTCAGCCGCCTGACAAGGACTTCCGGTTCGGCTTCGGGCCGTGGAGCGTTGCCGACAGAATCCAGTTTCGCTAACACGAAATGAT
>CAXBHV010000384.1:0-6442 GCA_963974855.1 uncultured Rhodopirellula sp.
AATCGCTAATTCGACTTTCCCACCTTGTGAGCCGTGGGCCGTAAGGCACCGGGTGATGCGTGGTGCCCGGCCGCTCACGCGCGAGCGGCTCGCTGAATCAACGAATCGCTAATTCGACTGCCCCATCGTGTGAGCCGTGGGCCGTGAGGCACCGGGTAATGCGTAGTACCCGCCCGCTCACGCGCGAGCCGCGTACTAAACCGACAGTCCGCTTGCTGCCATGCGGAATAAGCTAATTGGAACGCGACAAAAAGCGTTTCAGTGCATTAGCGCCAGTGACCGAACGCCATCTCACTGCGTCTTCTCTTGTTTGGGGAAAGGCCTCAGGCCGAGCAGCATCTCGGCCCGCTCGGTGAGCGGTCGGGCTGCAAGGTTCTTATCGGTATACTCGGCCAGGTTGCTGCATACGGTGGCATAGACTGTTTGACGATCGTGACTGGTATCGATTTCAGCACACTTGTTTTTGCTCTTAAAAAACTCGACGGTGGGCAATGTTTCCGACTTAAAAGTATCGAATCTCAATTTCAGACTCTCTACGTTGTCATCGATTCTTCCTGTGTACTTGGCACGGCCCAGGATACGCTTTTCGAGAACCGCGTAGGGGCATTCAAAGTACAACATTTTCGGCAACTCCGTATCCTCGCCAAAGATCTCGTACCAGCCTGCCAAATTGGAGAGTGAGCGGGGGAAACCATCGAGCAGGAAGTTCGTCTTCCCTGTCGTCCTGGTCACGTGTTCCATCGCGTTCTTGAGCAGGGTCACCACGATTTCGTTTGGGACCAACTTTCCAGCGGCAATGATTTCAGCGATAGCGTCTGCGGTCGAACCTCCAGACTGGCGTTCGGCACGAAGTAGGTCTCCCGTAGACAAGTGAGTCCATCCGAGCTGAGACTCGGCAAGCTCACACATGGTTCCTTTTCCTGCACCGGGGCCACCGAGAACAAAGACGACGTTGGGTTTGGGGCAGGGTTGTCTGGGATCGTAATGGTGCAGCACAACTTTCGGTGCCGGTGCGACTCCCTTCTTATAGACATGCCATTCTTTGTCCGTGGGTGGAAGCTCATCTTCGCATGTCATTTCGTAAGCCAGATGGCCATCCAGCCGGCAAATTCTCCAGGATTTGTAGCTGTTGCTGTAGGACAGAGCGGGACTCCGGGCAGATTTTCCATCGGCCCGATCCCACGCCATCTTACCGTTCCAGTAGCCGAGACTGGATACGGTTCCTGATTCGGATTCAGTCGGAGGTGCTGTAGAAGGAACGAACAGACCATCCACTTCGGGAAGTCCAGATCCAGACACCTCAATGAAGAGAGAGTTCGGTTTACGTTCGTTGTGATCGACCATAATTTTTACTTACGTGTATTGACACCATTTGAGATTTCGCTGGCCGCAACATGCGATGCCGCAAAACCAGGGTGACGGTTCGACTCGTTGTTTTGTGATCGCAGAATGTGTTCTGCCACTAATGCGATATCCGTCGGTCCCCCGTTGTCGAGAAGTCAGACAAAGTTATAGCACCGTCGACGATGCTTCGCGGGGGGACGGGTTAGATGGACAACTGAAATTTCGGATGTTGCATTGCAAAAGACGGAGTTTTTTGCCAGCCAGACCAGGCAAATATTTGCACAACCCCGTCATCGGGCTCGCTGCTGATGGATTAATGCAGACGTGAAACGAGGTTTGCGACGATGGGCTTTGATCGGTTGTACGAGACCACTTGGATATCGAGATCAAAGTCACGAAATTTCAACATCGCGCGTTCGATCGCTTTTACGATCCACTCGTCACGATTGCCGAAGACGCCGCCACCAAGCAGTGTCAGACACAGCCGGTTGCAGCCAGTGCGAACCGTATTGAGTATCGCGGCACACAAGGTTGCTTCGTAGGCGGCGTCGAGAATGAATTGGGCAAAGCCAGCCCACTGCTCCTGTGGTTGACGGCCATACGCGACCGGTAACGCCGAGCAATACGCTTGCGAGACGCGGTGTTGGGCACCCGGCAACGTCACTGCAGCATCGCTTTGCACGCCAATCCGCAGTTCGCCTCGCAGTTTGTCACGTTCATTTTCGGTCGACTCCAGCAAACGGGTTGCAATTGAGTCGAGTCCATCGTCTGTCGGGAATAAATAGCCGTTTTGCATCGACCACAGCCTTCCGTGGGCATTGCCAAGACACTGTCCCAGATCAGCAGAGCAGTCGATTTGCCGGTGAGCTGTTTGACCAATTGAATCCTGGACGGGGGCAAAGTAGTTGCGATAGATCGTGCCGGCACCACACGCGATCGCGCAGGCAGGGCCTTGGGTGTGATCGTTCTCGTAGATTCCCACACCTTGCTCGGGCGTCACCGTGGGGCTAGCCATTTCCAGCAAATTGAATTGCGAAGCGACTTGAAAGAGCGCGTTCGCGTTTGCTGAATCCGCATGCAACTGTCGAACATCGCCAACGACTTCGGCAATCGTCGCTCTTCCTATTGCAACATCCGACGCACGAACAAGTTCACGAAGTTCAGACAACTTGGGAGTTATTAGTCGTCCACAAGCGATTCGCTTGCCGCTTGGGCATACGAGAAAGTCGCCTTCAACGGAAAGTTCATGCTGCACCTGCTCGGGTGACGTTTCGTTAATCTCGGTTAGTTTTTCAAACCAAGTCATGTTTGTATTCACCGTGGAAAGAGTTTAAGAGGTTGTAAGTGGAGTCCATTGCTTCATCAATATGATGTTCTGATTTATGCTAGCCTACATGAGATCGCATATTGTGGAGAGTTAATGGAGAGGACGTTGGCCAATGAAGATCGAAATTATGGTGGAGGACGTTTTAACATTTCCGGCGGACGTTTTGATCTCAACCGCCAACCACCGACTCTTGCCACTGGATATTGGGGGTGAGTTTTTGTTCCGGTGTATATTTCAGTTACCTCTCCCCCAACGAAGTTGGTGGAGAGGTGGCAGAAAACCAACGCAACTAAAAATCACAACAAGCCCAAAGTTATAGCGGTCCAGCGTTAGCTGCTGGCCAAGTTTCGAATATCAAGGGAGAGTCAATGAGTTATGATCCGATCACAGGCTGTATCTTAGGGACCGCCGTTGGTGACGCGTTGGGGCTTCCTTACGAAGGTGTCTCGCCGGATCGAGCGACGCGGTTGCTGGGTCCGCCGGATCGGTTTCGTTTTTTTCCCGGACGTGGGATGATCTCAGACGACACCGAGCATACTTGCATGGTGGCTCAGTCCATGATTGATGCGGCGGGGGACGTGGACGTTTTCAGGCGGCGGTTCGCACGGCGGCTGCGATGGTGGATTCTAGCGTTCCCAGCAGGCGTAGGGAAAGCAACGGCACGGAGCGGGATGAAGTTGTGGTTGGGTGCGAGTCCGGAAAACGCGGGTGTCTGGTCCGCAGGCAACGGGCCGGCGATGCGTGCGGCAATCTTCGGAGCGGCGATCGACGACTTGCCGTTGATGTTACAGATGTTGCGAGCGTCGTCGCGGTTGACGCACAGCGATCCCAAGGCTGAGTACGGTGCGATAGCGGTCGCGTTGGCGGCACGAGAAGCCAAACAAGATCGTGACATTGATGCGAACCAATGGCTGCAGAGCGTTGTCGATGCTGTTGGCGAAGGTGGTTCGGAGTTTGTTGAATTGTTGCGACGAGCGATAAAGAGTGTGAGTGCGGAAGAATCAACGCTCGTGTTCGCAAAGTCATTGGGACTTAATAGCGGAGTGACTGGCTACACCTACCACACCGTGCCCGTCGCTATTCACGCTTGGTTGTCGCATCCGAGTGATTTCCGACTTGCGGTGACAACGATGATTCAGTGCGGCGGCGATGCCGACACGACGGCCGCAATCGTTGGTGGGATTGTGGGTGCCGGTGTCGGTCGCGATGGAATTCCAAACGAGTGGCTCGCTGGGATCTGGGAGTGGCCTCGTAGCGTCCGCTGGATGGAGTCGCTAGCTGGATCGCTCACCAATGCCATCGCAAACGGCACGTCGACTGTATCGCCCAGCATCAATCCGATCGCTGTTTTGCTTCGCAACTTCCTTTTCTTATTCGTTGTTCTTTTCCACGGATTCCGCCGACTCGCTCCACCTTATTGATGATGAATACGAACAAAGACCAAATCGAAGCGAACTTACGTCTGCATGTAGATCGTTTGGCAGGATTGATCGGTCCGCGCACGTTGAAGAAACCGAAAACGATTGTCGCGACGATCGGATACATCACATCCCAGTGGAATGAGATGGGCTATTCGGTAGAGCGAGAGGTGTACGACGCGATAGGCGACGAGGCCACAAATCTGATTGTCGAGCAACCAGGAAATCATCGTTCTAACGAGACCATCGTGCTTGGTGCTCATTATGACACCGTCTCAGCGACACCCGGTGCGGATGATAATGCTTCGGCGGTTGCCGTATTGCTAGAAGTCAGCCGATTGCTACGTGAGCATACTGGCAAACGAAACGTTCGTTACGTTGCATTTGCCTGCGAAGAACCACCGTATTTCAATCTCGATGTGATGGGCAGCCAGCACCATGCCCGCAGATCACGCCAACGTGGCGACAAGATTGTGGGGATGCTTTGTTTAGAGATGGTTGGGTACTACCGATTAACCCAAGGTTCGCAATCGGTGCCTCAGACAATTCCAAAATGGTTGCGGCGATTCTTTCCGCAGCGAGGCAACTTTCTCGCCGCCGTTGGCAACCTCCCCTCATGGAAACTGTGCTGGAGTTTCCGTCGCGGATTCAAACGTGGGACGCGGCAGATGCCTCTGTTTTCAATTTGTTTGCCAGAGAAGATCAACGAGATCCGGATGAGCGATAACAGTTCGTTTTGGGATCAAGGGTACCCGGCATTGATGTTGACCGACACTAGCTTCCTACGCAATCCGAACTACCACCAAGCGAGCGACACACCAGACACGCTTGACTATCCCCGCATGACCGAAGTAACGCTCGGCGTTGCCTCGGCCATGCGGCGAATAATGGGGTAACAAAACTCACTGATGAGCGGACGGGCATTCTTGTGCCTTCGCTGCATTGAGTGCGATGTAGCTGGCCCATTCCGTCGGCACGTCGTCCTCGTAAAAGATTGCTTCGACGGGACATCTCCCGTCTAATGTTGCTCGAGATCACCCAGTTGCAGATTCAGCGCCCCGACGGACATGCGGATCTCCCAAAGCGACATTGCCAACGATCCAACCATCAGAACCAGACTGATTCCAAAGACGATCTTGCCCAACGCGATGAGACCCGCGAATAGTAATCCCATACAGATCGTACATGACAACAGACTTGCCACGCCGAGTGTCTGCATGTCGCGAATCAAGTTCACGCGTTTACGCAGATTCGCAATCTGCGCGGCGGCTACGGGATCGGGCGATTTTTGATATTCGCGGTGGAGCGTACGGATGACCGTTGCCAACGCCAAGAACCGGTTGGTGTAGGCGAGCAACAACAGCGAGATCGTCGAAAAAAGTAACGCTGGCGTGGTGAGATCAATGGCCATGAACGTGTATCGCAGTCGTGGGGTGTGGGACGCAAATCGACACTTGCTTTGTCGAATCGACAGCGATCAGAATACCTATATTGCCACAATCACGCAGGTGTGCGAGTGAGGATTGTCTTGCGCTATCGAATTTGCGGAAATGCCCGTTGGACGCTGGTTCTCGGTTGCATGAACTAAGATCCAACCGATAGTCTGTCCAGATGAACTCGTCTACTTCTGCACCCAACACGCCGCGCACCGCCGTCGCCGAGCTACTCTTTGTCTTCACCGGCTTGGTCTTGGTGTGTCTCTTTTATCGTGCCGATTTGGCTGCGCTGAATCCCGCGAAGTGGGCTACCCTTTCGGCCTGGGCGCTGTTGCTAGTCGGACTGGTGATGGCTCAGCAACTTGGAAACCGCTTTGATCGTTTGCTGCGACGACTGAACGCTCGAAATGCGTTGTCGATTTCCGACGCCGATTTTGCAGTGATGAAACAGAGTTTGCAGTCACGAGCTAATATCGCGTCCGTGGCGGGCAGCATAACATTGCCTGTGATTCTGTTGATTGCTTATGCGTTGGTCTGGGCGAACGATTCGTCCGCGACAGGTAGCTCCTTTGCGACGCTGGCGATGACACTTGAGATCGTGATGGAATTCATTGCCGCCGGCATTGTCGGAAGCTATGTAGGACGCGGCGTCTACTTTGGGTTCTTAGGAACCGAATTGTCGCGACGTCAGTGCAAGGTCAACTTGATCCTGGGGCATTCCGATCAAGCGTGTGGGCTGCGTCCGATCGGTGACTTCTATTTTCTGCAGGCTTTGATTGTGGCATTGCCGGTCGCTTTCTTTGCTTTCTGGGCAGTCATGATGCCGGTGTGGACCGCGACTTGGCCTGAGACACGTTCGGATTTCACGACAGATTGGCAGGAAGTTTACGTCGTTTTTCTGTTAGTTGCCATCTTGT
>CAXBHV010000385.1:0-6432 GCA_963974855.1 uncultured Rhodopirellula sp.
CGCACTTGTTTCCGAGGCAGCGGAAAGCGAAGAGGGGCCGATCACCGATGACATGCTGATGGGGGCGTCCCGAGTCGCCCTTGTCAACGCGACACTGCATGTGCCGCTCGAGCGAATTGACGCGGTCGAAGCATTGGTCAAACACTTTGACGACATGCCCGATGCGATTGAACCGTTTGAACGCATCCGCGAAGCCATCCGCGAAGCCCAATCACAAATTGCACGCGCCGCCTAACGCTGCGTGAACTTTCATTCTTAGGGAAACGAAATTCGCCAAGCCTTTCGGCTGGCACCGCAGACCAACGACGGTCACGCGCGGCTTTCGCTACTGCTTAAACGGACGCAAAGAGCCAAGTCACTATGTTGAACGTCGAGATTAACTCGCAAGCGAGCTGGCACGAGAGCGATCTTGTTCCAACCAATACCTACGAGCTAAAGATCGACGCCATCGAACCGCGATCGTTGCCGATCCGAGTCTCGCCGTTGACGGCGCGGGTGACGGGATTCCTGTTTCCCGAGGCAAATCAGTGGATACCGCCTAATGCGAAGCCCGCTGCGCCAGGCAACGAATCGAGCCAGGTGAAGATTGCTGATGCGACGAAAAAGAAGCCGAAGGTGGATCGAAAACGCCATCGCATCAAACCGCCCAACGATGTCGTCAAACTGCAGGATCGTTTGTACTACTTGCTGCAACCGCCACTGGATTTATTGGTTGGCAGTGGTCAGCTGAACTTTCCCTTCGAACCGTTCCCGTACCAATTGGACGGGATCGCGTTCATGTTTCCGCGGTTTGCATGCGTGTTAGCGGACGAGATGGGATTGGGAAAAACGATGCAGGCGATCAGCACGATCCGCTTGCTGCTTTGTAGTGGCGAAGTACGTAGCATTTTGTTGGTTTGCCCAAAACCTCTCGTATCGAATTGGATACGTGAGTTCCGTGTCTGGGCACCCGAGATTCCTGTGGTTGCGATCGAAGGCAATGCGGCGAAACGCGAATTCCAGTGGCGGTCGCCTGAGATCCCGGTCAAGATTGCGAACTATGAATTATTGATGCGAGACAAGGAAACTGTCCTTGAAAGCGGATTGCACTTTGACCTCGTCGCACTCGACGAGGCGCAGCGGATCAAAAATCGCAACAGTACAACGAGCGAGATTGTGCGCGCGATTCCGCGGACGCGATCGTGGGCATTGACTGGAACCCCGGTTGAGAATTCCCCCGACGACTTGGTTGGTATTTTTGAGTTCCTATCGCCAGGGTTCCTGCAAGCCGGTATGCCACTGCCACAAATGGCCGCCGCATCGCGTGAGTATATCTTGCGTCGCACCAAAGACATGGTGCTTGAGGATATGCCGCCGAAATTGTACCGCGATGCTGAACTCGACTTAACCGCCGAGCAGTGGTCCACGTACGAGCAAGCGGAATCCGAGGGTGTGATTCAACTTGAAAAACTCGACGAGATGTTGACGATCCAGCACGTGTTCGAATTAGTGCTGCGGCTAAAACAAATCTGCAATTTTGATCCGGTTTCGGGCAGCAGCACCAAGCTCGAGCGTTTGGTTGCCGACATGGAAGAGGTGGCTGCGAGTGGCAAGAAAGCGATTGTATTTAGCCAGTGGGTCAAAAGCATCGATCAGATGAAACCGGCGCTCGAGCGATTTGGGCCTCTGGAGTATCACGGCCGAATCCCGCACAAGCAACGCGAAGGAGTGATCGACAAATTCAAAAACGATCCTAACAGCCACGTGATCCTGATGAGCTACGGCGCGGGAAGCGTCGGTTTGAACCTGCAGTTCTGTGAATACGTCTTCTTGTTTGACCGTTGGTGGAATCCCGCGATCGAAGACCAAGCGATCAACCGAGCCCATCGGATCGGAGCCAAGGGAGCCGTCACGGTGACGCGGATGTTGGCCATGAACACGATCGAACAACGAATCGCGGCGGTGTTGGACCAGAAACGTGAAATGTTCGATGCGTTGTTCTCCGATCAGGGTGGCCCTGTGGCGGCCGGCGGATTCAGCCGCGAAGAGATCTTTGGCTTGTTCGACCTGCGAGCACCCTGCGGCAAAAAGGTCGCGTAATTCTATAGAGCAGTGTTCTGTCGAATCAGTAGAGTCGTGGCAGCGGAAAACACTCTGGGCGGCGAGATCCTGCTATACTGTCAGTTCCTGCTATACTGGCGACACCTCACCTGTGATGGGCTATTGTCACCCCCACCATCGCTGCCACCGAATCCGCGTCCAGGAAAGCATGTCACGTGTTTCCCGCAGCCTGCCTATCCCTGTGTCGCTTGACCTTTAGGGCGACTTTCTTCGTTTCGCTGGCGTGGATCGCTATAACGCTGGCGAACGATTCTTCGGTTTCCGCGGCGCCGCCGGTGGTCGCCAGCACAAGCCCCGTCGATTTCGCCACAGATGTGGCTCCGATTCTAACAACGCACTGTCTGAGCTGTCACAACGAGGTGGAACGCCGTGGTGACCTTTCGCTGACCACCGCAACCGACTTGATCGGCAGTGAGGCGATTTCGGCCGACCTTGCCGATACCAGTCGGCTGATCGAACTGATCACGCCGATCGATGGCAGTGCGGAAATGCCTCAGGATGCTCCGCCGCTTTCGCAAGCACAGATCGATATGTTGAGCCGATGGATCGAGGGCGGCGCGGTTTGGCCCGACGGCATCACGCTAACCGAACCGTCGGTTTCTGATTTGGATTGGTGGTCGCTCCGGCCCATCGCAGCACCGACGATCAACGAAAACGAACCCACTCATCCAATCGATGTGCTGATTGATGCCAAGTTAAACGCAAACGATCTTCGACCGGTTGGCGTCGCAGATCCGGCAACGCTGGTCCGCCGACTGCATTACGATCTGACCGGACTGCCACCCACGGTCGCGGAAATCGACACGTATTTGAATGACGTGAAGTCGGATCCCAAAAACGCTTACACGACGCTGGTGGATCGTCTGCTTGATTCAACTCGTTTTGGTGAAAAGTGGGGGCAACATTGGCTGGACGTCGCTCGCTATGCGGAAACGCATGGATACGACAAAGACAAACCACGCACCAACGCATGGCCCTACCGCGACTATGTCATTCGCAGTTTCAATGACGACAAACCCTATTCACGGTTTGTCCAGGAACAATGCGTCCCCGGCGATCCCGACGGAATCATCGGACTAGGCTTTCTCGCGGCGGGGCCCTGGGATTTCATCGGGCACACCGAGGTGGGCGAAGGAAAACTCGATGGGCGGATTGCAAAACATCTCGACCGCGACGAAATGGTCTCCGCTGTGTTCAACGTTTTTATGAGCACGACGGTTCAATGTGCCCAGTGTCATCACCACAAATTTGATCCGATTCGGGCAGACGACTACTACCGATTGCACGCTGTGTTCGCCGGGATCGATCGAGCGGATCGCATCTACGCCGGCTTGTCGCCAGAACAGGAACAACAACGTCGCCGGCTGGCGGAACAAATCTCGGTGCTTCAGAAACAGCGAGGTGAAGTTCAGGCTCAGCGGGACCGTGTGATTGGCGAGCCCACTCGAGCACTGGATCATCGCATCGAGGAACTGATCCAAAAGCACGGTGTAGAGCAATCCGTTGCGTACGGCTATCACAGCCAAATTGCATCCGCCCCGGATACGACCAAGTGGGTTCAGCTTGATCTCGGAGCGGCTCGTTCAATCGCGTTGATCCGGTTGACGCCCGCGTTTGATAATTACAACGCGATTGGTGCTGGCTTTGGATTTCCGTTGCGATACCGCATCGAGGTTTCTAATGACGAACAGTTTGCGGATGCGTCGGTACGCTGCGTGTTTGACGCCAGCAGTGATGACCAACCGAATCCAAAGCTAGAGCAAATCGTGGCGGAAACGGCAGGGGCGGCCTTTCGTTTTCTGCGTGTGACGGCAACCAAGTTATCACCGCGACACAACGATTTCATTTTTGCGTTGGGCGAAATCGAAGCGATGGATTCCGAATCGGGCGAAAATGTGGCTCTGCATGCTGCGGTCAGCTCGTTGGACAGCATCGAGGCCGAGCCAAGATGGAGTGTCAAAAATCTGACCGACGGCATTGCTTATCGCCGAGTCGAAGGTGAACTGGCGATCGCCAACCTGATCCAACTGCGACGCGATCGAGCCAAGACGCTGCAGAACTTGGACACAGCCGCCTTCGATTCACGTCTAACGAAAATCACTCAGTCGTTGAGCGATCTGCAAACCCAACAAAATCAATTCCCAGTCGGCGCAAAAGTTTACGCTGCGGCAACTCACTTCGATACACAAGGGAAATTCAAGGCAACCGAAGGCAAACCTCGCCCGATCCATTTACTGCACCGCGGTGACCTGCGAACACCGGGTGACCGTTTGGCTCCGGGGCTTCCGGTGTTGTGGAATCAGGCATCGGTCGCCGCGTGTGCCGCCAACAACGAAAACGAGGCCGACTCGCGAGCCTGTTTGGCTGTCTACCTCACCGCTCGTGACAATCCGTTGGTGTGGCGGAGTATTGCCAATCGGCTTTGGCAATGGGTGTTTGGCCAGCCGCTGGTTAGCACGCCGAATGATTTTGGTCGGATGGGGACGCTGCCCACACATCCTGAGCTGCTCGATTATTTGGCCGCCCGACTGCGAGACGATCCGCAACAATCGATCAAGGCGATCGTGCGATTGATGGTCACCAGCGAAGCGTACCGCCGAGCGAGTTCCGCGGATGACCACAATGCCGCCATTGATTCAAACAACACGCTGCTGTGGCGATTTAATCGTCGCCGGTTGACCGCCGAAGAGTTTCGCGATTCCCTGCTTTCGATCAGCGGCGTGCTGCGATTGGACGAACGCGGAGGCCCGAGTTTCCAGGACTTTGTGATCGAGAAACCCCAGCATTCACCTCACTATGAATACCATCTTCACGATCCCCATGATCTCAAGTCACATCGCCGCAGCATCTATCGCTTTGTCGTTCGTAGCCAGCCTCAGCCGATGATGACGACACTCGATTGTGCCGATCCCTCGATCAGTGTCCCTCAGCGTGATGAATCGACCACGGCCCTTCAAGCTCTGACGCAGTGGAACAATCGTTTGACCGAGGCGATGTCGAAACACTTTGCAGAGAGAATCAAAACGGCAAACCCGACCAACACAGCGGATCAACAAATTGATCTCGCCTGCCAATGGACGTGGGGGCGATATCCCAACGACGACGAGCGAACAATGCTGCGAACATTGTTGCAAACGCACGGCGAAGCAACGCTAGCGAGAGTGATGTTCAACACAAGTCAATTCATTTATGTCGAGTAACGAGTCTCATGGATAACTTTCGCTCTCAGCTCACGCGTCGATCATGGATGGGCAGCGGGCTTTCGAGTTTGGCGGGTGTTGCGTTTGCCGATTTGCTGTCCCGAGAACATGTGCAAGCGGGGGCAAATGGCTCGACGAAACGGTTGCATCATCCGCCGCGTGCCAAACGCGTGATCCAGTTATTCATGGCCGGTGCCGCCAGCCATGTAGATACGTTTGATTACAAGCCGCTATTGAAAAAGCAAAATGGCCAGCCGTGGGATCCAGGCGAACAGGTTGAATTGTTCCAAAGCACACCGGGGGCATGCATGGCCAGTCCATGGCAATTCAACCCTTACGGCGAATCGGGCAAGATGCTTAGTGACATCGTCGCTCCCTTGGGTGACGTGGTGGATAAGATCGCGTTTATTCACAACGTGGTCGCAAAAACCGGCGTCCATAGCCAAGCGACGCTGCTGCAGACGACCGGGTTCCAATTGCCGGGCTTTCCAAGTGCCGGGTCATGGATCTCCTATGGGCTGGGCAGCGAAAACGACAACCTTCCCGCCTTTGTCGTATTGCCCGACCACCGCGGATTAGCATCCAACGGAGCAAAAAACTGGGCCAACGCGTTTTTGTCGGCCGAGCACCAAGGCACCGTCATCCGTCCCGGGAACGAGACACCGATTCGCGATCTGTTTGCGCCCGAAAGTGATTTCATCACAGCAAAAAACGATGTCGCCGGATTGGAATCGCTTCGCAGGCTGAATCTCGCCTACGCAGAAAAACGGGCTGACGATGACCGGCTTGCCGCGCGAGTGCGATCGTACGAGCTTGCCGCGGCAATGCAGATCAGTGCCACCGATGCGTTGGACGTCTCGGCGGAACCGCAATACATCCGTTCGATGTACGGGCTCAGCAACGAAGGATCACGGATCGATGATTCGGTAATCAACACCAAGGCCGAGACTGAGTTTTTTGGCCGCAAGTGCTTGGTTGCTCGTCGGTTACTTGAACGCGGCGTTCGCTTTGTGCAAGTTTGGAGCGGTAATGACAATGGGCATCCGCGTCGCAATTGGGACAGCCACGAGAATGTCCAGCGTGATCACGAGCCGTTGGCACGCGGGATGGCAACCGGAGCCGCTGCGTTGAT
>CAXBHV010000386.1:0-6419 GCA_963974855.1 uncultured Rhodopirellula sp.
GGATGGCAAAAACCATGTTCCGATAGGGCCGATAAATGTTCTGATAAGCAAAAAAAGTCGGTTTGTATCTTCGGACTGTAAGTTGCTTCCACGTAACGACTTGTGGCATATGGATCGTGATAGGGAAAAAGAAAAAGACGGATTCCCGTGTCCTCCGCTTTTACAAAAACACCCTCAAAAACCCCGTGTTTTTGAGGGTGTTTTTTCTTGGCACACCGCTGTGTGCCACAGGTGTGCCAAGATCGTGGTCTTGGCACTGTTTCCTCATGTTTAGCCTGCTTCGGCAAGGTCGTCATCATCGCCGTTATCTTCCTCCGTGCCCGGTGAGCCGCCAATGGGCGGCAACTGATCCATCTTGCGGCGTGACTCTTCATCATTGAGATGGTAGTAGTGACGAACCATCTCGCTGTCGGCGTGACCAAGCCATTCCATGACGATGCGTTCAGGGATGCCGGTATTGGCGCATACGCTGCAAAAGTAATGTCGCAGACTGTGGAGTCGACCGTCCGCGAAACTTCGTTGACCGGCGAACTTTTTCGGGAAACGAGGGATGAGTACTTCAATCACCTCGCGCACCAGGATGTTGCGGACTGTGTCTGGTTTGAGACGGCCGCCTCTTGGTCCTCGAAAAACGTACACCTCGGTTTGCGGCAACGACTCAAGCAACGCATGCAACTCGTTGCGAAGCGGAATGTGCCGGCTACGACTACTCTTGGTTGAGCGGCGGTCGCTGCCTTGCTGATCCGAAAATCCGCTTTCATCTGCGATCGTGAGTGTGCGATCATGGAAACGAATGTCTGACCACTTGAGCGATGCAAGTTCGCCGATTCGCAGGCCGGTGCATGCCAAGGCGGTGATGACGCCATATAGCCAGCCGAGTGACTTGGTTTCTGCACAGTGCGTCAACATTGCATTGACTTCCTCGCTCGTGTAGCAATAGGCCCGTTCGCATTCGGCTTTGCGAAGCTTCAACTTCAATGGCTCTCGGTCGATGTGCCCTTCGTTACAAAGCCATTTGAATGCCGTCTTGAGCAGATTTAGCTCTCCGTAGACCGTCTTTCTTGCGTAACCCAAATCGGCAAGATGCTGGGCATATTCGGACAAGGTTCGTTCGGTGATCTGGTTCCACTCGGAAATCCGAATTGTCAAGGCGAACTGAAGAAACTTGTCAAGGATCGCTCTGTAGCGTTTTCGCGTACTTGGCTTGGTGCCTCCCACCAAGATCGGACGTTCATTGTGGTCGTCAAAAAGCTTGCGACCGGCGGTTAGAGTCAATCGCTTCTTTCCCGGATCGGACCTCGAACGCGGTACCAGTCCGAGGTTCTCTGCCTGGACGCGGTCGAGTCGATGCAGATTAGAAATCGCCTCATCTCGGTCTTTGCTTCCAAGCGATGTACGCTTCAGGCAGGCTCCGTTGGATCGGCCGTCTGCATACCAAACACCGCTTTTACGCTGGTAGATGGGCCAGTTGAAAAACTGGCACTGATGTTTTTCGGGCTCGTCACCCTTTCGATTCTTTTTGGGCATTGTTGCCTCCTGTATTTGTGTTGTGCAAGCCTTTCATCCAAGCCGGAACTTTGCCGGGCAGTGGATCGACTGTTTTCTCTTCCTGGAGACCACTCGGCTTACAGTCATCGAGTTTCGATGACTCTTGCGTTTGAGGGCAAATCACCGCAGAGTAAAGTTCGCGTTCGGGAATCCAAACGCGGTAGCCTTTTCTCCGCTGCACCTTGGTAAGAAGTCCTTGTTTGAGATACCGATCAACGGTCGACTTGCTGATCCCGGCACGTCGGGCGAACTCTTTCGGAGATAGACAGCCTTCCGGGCGGTCTGAATTGCTTGCATTTGACATCGAATCAGATTGTTCTGAATCGGGGGCCGCTCATGCCGCGACCGTGAGCAAGGAAAAACAAGATTTCCTTACTCTCTTCCATCCGTCACTTAAGCCGAAAGCTATTTTTCAGCGATCACCCAGGTAGTTGCTCCGGACATCGTCTCGCGATCGCAAATAGTTGATCGCGTCGCGAATTTTAGCGTCGTTGAGATCTTGCTGCGTGCCAAACTCAATCTCGATTCGGTCGATGATTCCCGTATCACTAAGCCCATCTTCAATGAGCTGACAGACACGCGTACATATTTCCCTAAGATCGGCCACCGAAGATGGGGCAGCCGCTGTATCGAGAAAATTCTGGTCTTGTTGAACCGTCGAGAAATCAACATCTCGTTGCTGCAAATTGGCTCGTTTCAATCGTGCGCGACACGCGGGGCTAATGGTCAGCCCCATGAAACCTGAAAGTTGCTGGAACCCCATGACCGAGTGCCAGTTTTCGTTTGAAAATTCGTGGCCTGTAATCAAGAAGAATGCATTGTGATACCACCTTCTGATGGTGGACTCGTTTTTGCCCAGTTCACGTCCGACTTCAGCGAATGATCTTGCGTGATCACGATGGTATCGCCCTTCGCTGAATCCTTCGATTAGATCCCATGCTCGAAGATAGTTCGGATAGTCACGTGGCCGGTCTCGGCTAGGTTCAAGATTGAGTTGCTCCCGCCAATGATTCTGGCACCTCGCCATATCTTCTTGCCACTGTTCACGCGGGGCGACAGGGCTCACAACGTAAAACGGCCCCGGCATGACCGCCTCCATTTCTGGTTCCACCGAATTCACGAGGTCCGCAAACGCGATCAACGCTTCGTTCGTATCGAGCGTACCTTCTTTGCCATCCGCAAGGCGACTAAAGCTCGCCGCAACACGACGGAGCGAATCGGACGACAGGTGATTTCCGATTACTCCGAGCATCATCTTTACGGTAATCGGCTGTAACGCATTGCAGTGGAAAAGGGTGCTGGATTCCAACGCTGAGAGTTCCTCATATGACAGTGCCGGATCAACCGGTTCAGACACGACGCGGATCGCGTTGCATGCACTGATGACATCCTCGTTTTGTCTAACCTCCTGCCAAGAGACTAAAGGCGACATCTCCTGCGCAGATTGTTGGATTCCCCAAACCTGAAGGTAGACCGGATGCCGCCGCGTCGTCTCCCAACGAAACTCCGTTGTCAAGCGATCGAGATGCCGCTCTGGACGTCGCAGCATCTTCCTCACGAACTCAATGTTTGATAGATCATCTGTCAATTTACTATTCACCTAAGTTCCGAGAACTTCAAATCTGTTTCGTTCAAGCTAAGAGGCCCTCAACTATCTTGACGCAAAAACGGGTACTATTTAGATGCTGTGAATCACAGCGTGGAAGGGCTAAGTTCTCATCACCTTATATGCCACGTTTTTGGCTTCAATTTAGATGATTTTAGTGCTTGTGAGTTAGCCCTGAATATTCGTGAAAGCGATCAATCCTTGGAATAGGAATTCCGTCGACCGAGCTGGTAATGAGCTAGAAGTCAGCCAGCAATCTGACCGGCCATGGCCCCGACTATGACGCAATTGCGTTGAGGGATTCTGGTGAAATGTCAACCGATTCCTCCATTTGCAACCTGAGTGACAGTGTACCCATCTTGTAGTGAATGTCAGTGCGTGATTCCTACGCACCGAGATGAAACACCTTGACAATTTCATCCAACCGGTCGGCTGTGTTTGCGTTGCCACGGTAGATGAGACTGGTTTTCTTTGCTGGAGACCAAAGCACGCGGCCACGCTCGGCGATCACTTCCGCCTTAGCGTCGAAGCGATCCACCAAAACCAATTCGTCGTAGCGAATCTGATGATGCTGAAGATCGCGAATCGTTTTCTCGCAATTCTGCCGATACGTAATGATGATCATCTTCGTTCGCGCCGACACGTTCGCCGAGTGAACCTTCATCAACGGCGGCACAAAGCCGTGAAGCGTCACCTGTCCCTCGACCCAAAGCAGAACGTCATATCCCGTCCCGCGATCATCGTCGCCAAGATCATGATCCAAACTGATCTCCGTCGCGTCGCCGGACTTCAATAACTTGATCGCCTCGTCTGGCCAATAGACACGAACCCAACCACCGGGCGTCGACCGTTCATCGTCGATATAAATCTTCATTCGGTTTCGACCCAATGGAACTTGTCGGCACTCAGTTCAGGCTCACCTTCCCATCGATAGGCAACCAACTTGCCGCCCTTCGCTACGCTGTAGTCTGTGCAGGCCACGTTAGCCGCCAGAGGCGTCGGCGTACCTGTTAGCCAATAGTGGCCCACAAACACCGGCACCGCGTCACGGGGGTAGATGTCAACGGTGGCCAGATCGTCAGTAGCAATTTTGACATCAGGAACTTCGTCGCTGCCAAGGTGATGCTGACGATAGGTTCGACCAGTACCGTCCTCGTACCATTTGATCCGCACTGAGTCTCGCCGATGTCCAGCCTTGTCGACAATCGAGTGTCCATCCGGCATCTGCAGCTCCGGACCTTTCAATACATTCTCGATTGCGTTGTTCAAATCGCTGTCGGCGTCTTCCGACATGGCTAGAAAATCGGGCGTGAATCGGCCCGCGTCGGCCATTGCGTCGTTGATGCAGTCGATATCCCGTGTCTGCCACGACGCGTGAGCCACACGGATCCCACCGATCTCAATCGCTACCGGAAGCGTTTTGAACCAAGAGATCGCATCTGTAAGCTCTCTCGAAGAAAGCTGATCCAGCGTCGCCTGATGCTGCTTCAAATTCTTGTCCGAATGAGGACGAAACCATTTGTCCTGTTTACCTGGCCGACGAGTATGGAACGCTATCGCATTGTACTCATGATTTCCCATAACTGCCAACGCATTACCTGCGTCTACCATCGTCCGAGCAATCTCAACGACTTCACCGATGGCCGGCCCCCGGTCCACAAAGTCGCCAACGAACACGACCTTTCGATCCGCATGTTGATATCCACCGCACTGTCGGCTGTATCCTAACTCGGTAAGCAACGCCTTTAACTCGCTGGCGTGACCGTGAATGTCGCCGATGATGTCGTAGGTACTCACGCTTGTCCTCGTGTTCTCGGTCGGAACGGATCGCACCTTTTGTAGATGACGTCACGCATTCGCCGCTGCACCTCCCACTTCAGAGAATAGTTCGTTGGCGCTCAGCGCCCTGCCTTCGATGAGTTTTGACAAGGCGGCGACCACGAGAGCGGCGCGGCGAGTCGTGAAAGCGCGGAAATCATCCGCAAGCTTTGCGTTCTTCTCTTCGTCGCTTAGGTTCTCGTAGCCTCCGTTGGCAAGTTCGGGTACCGGGATTAAGTGCGATTGAAGACGATCGCTTACAACAGCCTCCGATGCCCATTGATAGTGCCCTTTCAAGTAAACGACCGGGTCCTTGCGGCCAATGGAAAGATTTGTCTTGTCACTGATCAAAGCGCAATTGACCGCCAGATAGCTTTCGATTTCGGCTTCTTGTAGCAAGGCATCTGGGTAGACATGGTGGTAGTGACGAGACTGGATGTTGTTCGCGTTTAACTGCTGCCCAGTTGCAAAGTCAAATGCACCCAGGCGACACATGACAGCCAACACGGCGCGACCGCGAATGGTAGCTCGTTTGGGCCATTCAGCTTGGACAACCTCGTCGGCCGTTGCCAACGAATGCTCGAATACAGGAATGTCGTCCACGGTGTAAGACGATCCGTTTTCACGAACGTCGCCTCTGATCACGCGGCGCAGCATTTGGAAATCTGAGAAAGCATGTGTTGCGGCTGCATTCTCATACCGATCCGAAAAAAAAGAGTGCCAGAGATAGCGTTTCAGCAGCAGTTCGTCTTTCCCTCGCCTGTCACCGGAGTCCGAAATCGAATCGTACAGAGCGGCTATCGGCGCGAGTACCGCATTGGTCGGTAGTCGAGACGAGTCGAAAATCCCTTCAGCCTTCATGAACGCTGCCATCATGGCGATGCAACGTGTCAAACGAGGCCAGTTATCAACCATCTTCCGCTTGTCCATCGCCCACGCGCCCTTTTGATTGGGCAAGTGTCCCTGGAGCAACGCCGACGTTGTCAAAATCAAATTAGAAAGATCAGCGAAGTCTTCAATCTCTGGGTGTTGTTGCGCCAATGCTTCTTCAAGATCGTGAAGCGAGCTTCCCATCACGCTCTCAACTTCCGCAACGATGATGTCGTACTGACTCAGTGGCTTGCTGTTGGTGTTCATGTTGATGAACACATCCAAGGCAACGGCTTTATCGGTTGTCGCCGGCAAGGCAAGATAGGGAAGGTTGTAGTTTGCAACGACCGAGCGAAAGTCTTTGATACGATCACTGATCTGTTGCCGTGTCTCGTAGTACAGTGCCATTTGCTCAGGCGTCGCAGAATCTGGCATTAACGAAGCAATGGCTGTTTTGATCCACGCATCAATCTCGGGTTGAATATCACCTGGCCGAAGCAAGTTTGCGGGAAACAATCCTCGCTTGAAGCATCCAGCAGGCTGGTCGCACCAAAGTGGTCGTCGCTGCCCTTCGTTC
>CAXBHV010000387.1:0-6419 GCA_963974855.1 uncultured Rhodopirellula sp.
CAACGTCTTGGGCGGTGGGCGTCAATTCCCAACGCCGATCAGCGTGTTTGCCAATGTCACAAGTCACTTCGAATCGATAGTCCGTCGGCGATTGTGCCAACACGATGTTATCGAAGTAGATATGGGTGGGCACCCCAGTCACAGCGTAGATTTCTGGCGGCAGAGTTAACTGTAATTCGGACTGTTTCTGCTCGCCCCAAACTGGAGTCACGCAGTAGAGCAGCAAAACGGCGAAAGCAAGACGCATCATTCTGGGGACTCAAAATCAAAAGGAGGGATCAAGGTGGGGCATACAACGACCGTTGATCGCGACGCGATCTTGAGGTTAGATCACGGAGCGTTCCGCAGCCGTCGGGATTGGTGCTGTTCGTGGGACGGATTCAACTTGGCTCTCTTGCGTTCAAGTTCCATCAAAACCTTGGCGGGAAATACGACGCTGTTAAGCCAGAAGTTCATCTTCGGATAGGGAGTAAAGAAGGTGGGATAGTCGCCGTCGTGAACTTGTTGCACCGCCGGGAAGGTGTTGGCCAGCGATTCTGCCTTTAGTCGATACATCGTATCGCCGGTCGATTCGTAGGCTTGCCAGTAGGTTTCGATCATCACTGCCGCCGACCGCCCCACCGGATTCCAGAATACGTACTGTTCCTGGACCGAGGGCGTGATCCAATTCGCAGAGGAAAATCCAGGGTTTTTGCGTTCACGCGGAAGAGGCTTTTCCCAGATCACAAACTGATCTTCGGCGAAGCGGATCAACTCTTCAGCGAGTTCCTGGTTTTCCTTGTTTCGCAGCAGATACATCGCCAACTCACAGGCTTGCTCGCGACTTTGATTGACGTATGAAGCACGCGGTACGATGTCTTCAAACTGGCCCTGCCAATTAAAACTCTTTACGGGGTTTTCCATAATGTAGTGCAACGCTCGTCGTTTGACTTCCTCGAGTCCTTTGACTTGATAATCTCGTTGGAGACGATCGATATAGTTGACCACGGCGGTGGGAATTGAAATCAGTTCGCTGACCGATTCTCCGTCTTTGAACCGAACCAGCAGCGGCCACGTCCCCTGTTCATTTTGAGTCGTCCGATAAGTCTCGGCGATCTGAGTGGCGGCAAGCAAGTATTTGTCGTCACCGGTCAGTTCGTAGACCTCCAGAAAAGCATTGCCTGCATCCACCCCCATGGTCGTCAGATGATTGGCAAGCCGCATGTGCTTTTTCTTGACCTTCTTGATGTGAGGCCCGTGATAAGTGGGGACATGATGCTGCCACTTGCTGCCGGCTGGGAAACGAATCTGCAGCATGTAGTCGGCTATCACGCGTGCGAGTTCCGTCGAACGCCGTGCCTCTTCGCTGCCTGCGGTCAAGCGAGCTTGGGTAACAGCACCGATCACCAGGGCGCCGTGTATCTTTGACGGGTACTGGTACAAGACGTATTCGGGATCCGGTTTGCGGTGGTGGAGCCAGTAGTTGACATAATCCTTATGAAGCAGTTTTCGTAATGCCAGCGATGCGCTCTCATCAAGCGGTAGCACGGGGGGCTGATGATAGGGGCCATTAAACGGAGCCGCACGATAGGCTGACCGCTTTCCTGCGATTCCCAGTGCTGCGCCGTCCTTTGCAATTCCCGTCACGGTCAATGTGAACTCGCCAACGGGAACCTGAGTCCAAATAGGGCCGAGATCGGCAAACGGCTCTGCCGCATCAAAATGGAACGGCGTCTTCGCCGCATCAGACGTGAGCTCGAAATGGTAGTGGTCAGCGTTGGGAACACTTTTGAAATCAAAAGCAGGCGCGTAGATAAATCGCTTCGCATGCTCGTTCCAAAACGGAACTTGACCAGGAATCCCTTTGCGCGCTGGGGTAGCCGACGCTTCCCAGGCGACGCGGCCTGCGGCCGTTAACGTGGACGGATGCGTTTGCCCATTGGATCCTGGTGAGAAAGTTACCAGCAGGACAAGCGAAACCAGGAAGCGGAGAGGGACTAGCGAATGCATGGCAAATACCTACAGCAGAGGCACCCCGGCGATCTGTCACTTTGCCGCATTGCAAGCACGTTATCGACTGCGGTGGGGTGGGATGGCGAGCCGGTTAGGTTGGAGGGGAGCCGTCAGCTTATCAAGCTCGGCGGTGGGCGTCCAATTCTGAGCGACGCCAGGCCGCCGCCGAGTATTCGCAGACAGCCCTACTAGGGTGGTGTGAAACATTTCGTAGCGGAACTCGTCAAGAGTTTCGGGGGGCATACACGATGGAACGAAAGTCTTGACGGCTTGTTGCGTTAATCCAAACGCAAATCGAAATGGTGAGCCGTGGGCCGTAAGGCACCGGGTCGTGCGTGGGACCCGGCCGCTGACGCTTCACGGGCTCATAAATCAACAAGCCGGTGACGAGTTCCGCTACGAAATGCTTCACAGCGTTACCTGCTAGGGTGGTGTGAAGCGTTTAAAGATGGCAATTTGCGGCATTTTCGTTTTGTAGCTACGCTCGCCAGAGCGTGGATGGTTGCCGGCCGATACGAATCACCACCTTCTGGCGAAGGTAGCTACGAGAAAATTCTTCACAGCGTTACCTGCGGGTTTTTTGTGATACAACGATTGCAGCACGGAACAATGATTGCTTAGCGGCTGGAGGGCCGCCAGCGCTGACAGTACGCTACGTTGGTCTAGAGGATTGAAATGGAAACGATCGAATTGCCCGGCGGCGGAACTCTGATGTACGAACACGCCTTTATTCCGCCAAGCGTGGCGGATCGCTATTTTGTCGCCTTGCGTGATGAATGTGTTTGGGAGCAAAAGCCCGCGTTGTTTGGGCACATGCAGCCTCGTTTGACCGCCTCTTACGGCGAAGACGGAATTGTGTATCGTTACTCAGGTCTGGATAACGTTGCGTTGCCGTGGACCGACACAATGCTCGAAATCAAACAGCAGCTCGAAGCGGTTCAGGGCAAGTACAATTATTGTCTGCTGAATCGGTATCGCGACGGTGCTGACAGCATGGGGTGGCATGCCGATGACGAGCCTGAGATGGGCGACGTGATCGGTTCGATCTCGTTCGGGGCGACGCGAACGTTTCGGATCCGAAATAATCAGAGCAAAGAAACGATGTCCTTTCCCGCCGGTCATGGCACGTTGATCATCATGGCCGGCGCGATGCAGCAGTTTTGGAAACATCACATTCCTAAAACCGCGGTGAAAGTCGGCGAGCGAATCAACATGACTTTCCGGCACATCAAGACGAATCACTGACCGAAACGATAAAGGAACCTCGAGTGGCAAACCCTACTTCGGACGAACGATACCTGGCGCTCAAAGCGGTCATGATGCCACGTGACACCAACCCGCACGGCACCATCTTTGGTGGTGTGATCCTTAGCTATATCGATCAAGCCGGTGCGGTCGGTGCCTACCACGAAATTCGTCAGTGGGGGACCGATCGAAAACCGATGGTGACGGTCGGGATGAAAAGCGTCGAGTTTCATCGCCCCGTGTTTGTCGGCGATGTGCTCAGCTTTTGGACTCACTTGGTTCGCGAAGGCAAAACGTCGATCACAATCCATGTCGAAGTGCAAGCCGAACGCGAAGGACAACTCGAGAAATTGACCGAGGCCGAAGTTACCTACGTGGCAATCGAATCAGCGGGCGAGCAGCGACGACCGGTGCGGATTCGAGATAAGTAGTCCGTTGAACCTAAATGGAAACAAAAAAAGCGAAGGCGGATTCGATCGAACCCGCCTTCGCCTATCATTTTGCTAAACGAGATGTTTAACCGCCGATCACACCATTGAGCACATCCTGAACCGCGTTTCCGCCGCCCGTCGCTCCTTGCGTGGCATTGTTGATACCCTGCTGGATCGCCGGTGCAGCCGATTCAGTAGCGTTGCGAAGGGCTCGTCCTGGGTTCGCGTTGCCGCCACGATTGGGCAACAGATTGCCGGGTGCGTTGCCTGGAATATTGCCCGGAACATTGCCCGGAACATTGCCCGGTAGATTGCCCGGTAGATTTGGCGTGTTACCCCGTAGGTTGCCAGGCACGCTGTTTGGCGCGTTGCCCGGTGCGTTGTTAGGGCGATTGCCACGCGAGTTATCCAAGCGTGGTCGTTCCGGAATCGCACGGTCGGTACTGCGACGAATTTGCGAAGGCCAATTCTCAGGCCGCTCGGGACGTAGAGCCTCGAGTCGCTCGGATTGACGAGTTGCTTGATCCGCTTGACGACGGAGTTCATTGCCGACGCGATTGCTGGCTCCTTCCGAACCACGTGTTGGATCGGAGTTCCGTAGCGAATCGGCAGGCCGTGCCGAATCGAAGGCGTCGCGAGCTTCGCGGTTGGCGGCATCGCGACCCTGTTCCATGCGGTCACGAACGCGTTCACTCGTGTCACCAGCTCCTTCGATACTATCGCGGGCCCCTTCGACTTTGTCACGGGCCCCTTCGACTCTGTCGCGGGCCTGCTCAGCAGTGTCACGGGCTTGTTGTCCTGCCTGGTTTGCTGCATCACGGCCGCGATCCATTGCGGTGTCGCCTCGTTGATTCCGGTTGGAGTCATTCGGCTGCGATTGCGTGTCGGAGTTTCCTCCGTTGAGCAAGTCGTTGGCAGCTTTGCTGAGGTCCGAGACGGGTGAGGACGCAGGGCGATCTCCTCCTGGCAGACGTAACCGTCCACGGCCTTCTGCATTCGCTTGAACGCCATTGTTTTCATCGACTTTGGCGTCGGCATTCGCCGAGGCATCCGCATTGGCTGACGAGCCCTCCGTGTTGAGCCGTTCGCGGCTGAGTTCTCGCAGCGGATTGAGGGACTGGCGAAAACGGTCAACCTCGTCGTTATCGATGGGGGTCAGTTTCAGATCGGAATCCTGATTATTAGCCAATGCGTCCAACGACTCACCGACCGAGGTTAATCGCAAGATAGTAGGATCCATTTCCGCATTTTGACTCGTTCTCAAAAAGTTGCGTTGATCCGCAATCGTTCTGGCGGGACGGTAGCGATCATTGTCGGCAAACACTTGGTACTGGTTGGTGATCCAGCCCAACAGATTGTTGCTGCCGCCACGTCCGTTGCGGTTGTGGAAGCTTGCATAAAACGGATCGTAGTGTTGGTAGCCTTGGTAGCGTGTTGCCCAAGGATAATAGTTGTTCGAATAACGCGATCCGTAGTAGTCACCAAAGTAGTAATGGCGGTGACTGGGGCGGACAAACAAATGGACAAACAGACCGACGCTGGTGTCAATCGTGTAGCGTGGTCGATACGAATAGCCGGCATTTCGATAGACCGGTTGCGAGTAATAGACGGGCGTGAACAGGACGCCGCGATGGGCCACATCATGGTCCCAATAACCAGCTTGGTAGACGCATCCGCGTGGGGTCCAAACGTATTGTGCAGGGACCCAAACCCAATCGGCGTGCGACGAGGACCAAAATCCAGGCTGCCATTGATAGTCGTTAGTTTCGTAGACCCAGTTGCCTGGGACGTAGAAGTGGTCTTCGCCCGGTGCAGGAGACGACGGACCTTGTTCGAGCGATTTGGGCGGCTCGGGCAAGTACTGGACTTCCGACATATTGCTGCTGGCCCAGAAACCACCGATGTAACGGTAGCCACCGTCCGCGCTGTCCCAGTATCCAGGAACCCATTGTTGACCGGGTGGCAAATCTCGCCACACACCACTAACCCAGATGAAATCTTCGCGTTCGTCGTCCCATGACCAATAGCCGGGAATCCAGGTCACGTTTTTGCCATCAGGTCGATACTCTGGAGGCAGTTCGTCGATTGGTTCCGGTGGTTGCTTTTGCACCACCGGACTCGGTTCGGGGTTCGCGTCGTACGGCTCGGCAAAGGCTTCGTGTAAGGGGCCACGCGTCAAATATTCAACGCCTTCGGATTGCTCGGATTCCGAACGATCTGGTGTTTGTTGATTCGTTGCTGAACGATTGTCAGTCACTTCGGACCGAGGATTAGGGGGCTGCGAAAAAGCCGTGGTGGCCATCGCAAGCGGAACAACCAAACCTGTTGCCGAAGCTGTGATTCGCCAATAGCGGCTCAATTTTTGGTATCTCAAGATGCATCCGTCACTATTTTGGAGAAGGGAAATCTGGGCTGCCATTACAAGTTGCAGAGCCCGGTCATCATGGACGGATCAACCATGCAAAGCTCGTGCCCGCGCGGAAGAAGGCACTTTGTTTGGCAGGCATCGAATGCCGTTAGAGAACGGACGGCCTCACACCCAAAGTCGCGAGCGATGCAAAACAAATCACTGACGTAGTGGATCTTGCTAAAGATCCTTCCCGCGAGGAAAAGTGTCCGACATCAATTACACGTCTCAAGCGACGACAGATGCCGATTCCGGTGGCTCGTTCTCGCGCAAATCCGCGATCCCTGTCGTCGCGTTGCGACTTGCTTCGCTTTGTGTTGTCGAACCCCGGACTGGCGTCCGGG
>CAXBHV010000388.1:0-6408 GCA_963974855.1 uncultured Rhodopirellula sp.
TTTCAAGGTCAGCGGCAGCAGTTTCGGCCCCATGCCTTCGAAATTGGTCAGCGATTCATCAAAGCCATAATCGGTGATCGGCGGAGCATCGTTGACATCTCGCTGTCCGCCCATGTGCCATTTTCCAAAGTGACCCGTTGCGTAGCCGGCTTTCTGCAGCGAACGAGCCAGCATCGGAGCTTTTGGATCGAGCCATTGGGCCACCCCACGTTCATCGTTGCTCTTTCGATTGTTCAGATACGAAGTGATCCGCCAGCGCTGTGGATACTGTCCCGTGGAAATGGCAACTCGCGATGGCGAGCAGATTGGCGAGTTGACGTAGAACTGCTCGAACCGAACTCCCTCGGCAGCCAGTCGGTCGATGTTAGGTGTGGCGGCATCGTCATTGCCGAAGCAAGAGAAGTCACCCCAGCCCATATCGTCGATAAAGACAAGGATGATGTTGGGACGCTCTGCAGCCACGCTGGTTTGAAAAAAATGCCCCCAAAGGATGGCGAGAAAGGGGATCAAGAGTAGCTTTTTCATTGTGTTTCCGTTTAGGTCCGCTTCGATTACAACGGCACTCACATCCCGTCCCGAATCGCCTCTTCTCGTGCGCGATCACTTTCCGCATCCATCTGCTCAATCTCTTCGTTGGTCATCTCCGGTGCCGGGTTGACCGTTACCTCTGAACTCGTGCCGCATCCGAGCAGTGATACAAAACCCACCGCGATCGCGAAAACAATTGTACTGAACTTCATGGGGTTAACCTCCATTAACGGATAACTCGAAAGGAAATTGGTGATCAGGCTTGGCACACGAGTGCTGTTTACTGGGCATTACGACAACACACTTTACGACAACGCATCGCGACGATGTTTTGGCTATTGGTCCTTAAGCGACGTCGTCTCTCTACCCGCCGCGCTGCCCGCAGCACCCCAAACGCCGTAATTGCTTGCGGATCCGGCTGGCGGAGCCCCGGGCGCGGAGGTGCCGATTGGGCCTTGGTTCGTATTGCCGGTATCGATGCTGTCGGTGATAAAGGTCACCGAGCCGTCGCCCATCAGCACGTGGCATCCGCCCTGATGACGGCTGCCAGCGGAAAAGATTCCCCCGGGGCCATTGGCGTCGCCGTTGCCTCGGACACAGTTTGCGGAGTTTGGTGGGAATGTCTGCCCCACTCCCGACATCATCGGTTCCCCTTGAGCCCAATTGGATCCACGATAACGATGGCCTCCCGAGCTGGTGTCGATCGCAAGCGTCACGCTCGAGTTGTAAAACAGGGGGCGTTCCGGATCGCGGGCAAACTCCAGGACTTCGGCCTTGGGGTTATCTCGCATGTCATTGCCGCTTCCGTTACGCACCAACACGTCGCCAGCAAGTTCGCGTGTGCCACTACTGCGTTGAATTTCCGCCATCGCAATCGTGGTGCTCAAGCCATCCAAGCAGTCTCGGAATCGCGTGACAAAACGATCCTTAAAGAACCCGCGATGTTGACCAATGTTCACCGGAGTGCCGGCATTGTTTCGCGTGTTGTTGCAATTCCAGAACGAATCGCCAAAACTAAATCCATAGTTCAGTTGGCCAAACGGAATGCCAGCGTTAGGGGCAAGGTCCGAAGGGCATAACAGCGTCGGAATCTGTGTTCTCCAGGGGACGTAGTTCACGTTGTAGGACGCCGGGCCCATCGCAGGCCAAGATGTGCCGCCCGCGTCGGTGTAAGGATTGGAAATTTGCTCCCACACCGCCTGTTGCTCGAAAAACGGCGTCAGCCCCGGCATCGCGGAAAGACGCTCGCGGTTGGTCGTTAGCGCGCTCGTTGTCGGTGTGCCGCTGCCGCCACCCTGTTGCGGAAGCTGATTGTAAGCCGAGTGGTAGTTGTGCAGAGCCAGCCCTAATTGCTTGAAATTGTTCGAGCACGACATGCGACGAGCCGCCTCGCGGGCAGCCTGAACCGCGGGCAACAATAAACCGACCAACACTCCGATGATCGCAATGACCACTAACAGTTCGACCAGCGTAAATGCCGGACGACGTAACTTCGGCAACTTCATGATTAGACTCCGCAAAGAAGAGGGAGGGACGCGGGCGACGATCTGGTAATATAACTCAGAGAGATTCACTGAGAGTTTCGACAGAAAGAATGTGTCCTTTATTGATCTCCGGCGATCCTGCTTGGTTGTCGTTGCTTTCAGGTTAGCGGTTTGCCCTGCATTTGCAATAGTTACTCGCCGAGTTACGTGCGGAGTAGTTGAGTCTATACATTAAATGCTGGCAAAATATGTAAGTTTTCTTGCAAGAATGTTGCTGGTGCTAAGTGTCGCATACGCGATTGAATTTTGTTGCCCTCGCGTGATGAGCATCATTACGCAGGTGAGTGCTGGGATGCTTCAGAACCGCCCTTAAATGCGTTCAGTCGGTCAGATGCGAACTGTTTTGAATTGGGCGCCGCATAAGTTCTGCAGCGGTTGGGGGAAATCTCAGCCGTGTCGATGGACCGTTCGGTCGACGAGTTTGGTTCCGTGACCATGGGAACGTTGACCGCTTGCGGGAGGGAGGCTGATTCGACAACCGCGCAAGCGGAGTTCTGCTGGCCATTGTCAAACGAGTTAGAAATCGCTGCTGATCGTTTCTTTGTTAGCTCGCGTGCCCAACGCGCCCCACAATCCATAGGGACTCATTTGTCCGGAAGCCGCCTTGCCTGTACCTCCAAGATGCACCATGGCTCGGTCGCCCCCCGTGTCTCGCCTTGCACCCGCTTCGATTGAATCGGTGATGAATTTTACCGCCCCGTCACCCATCAACACGTGACATCCGCCTTGGTGGCGGTTGCTAGGCGAAGCGAAAAGTTCTTTATGGTGAACGAGCCACTTGAGCAGCGTTGGTCGTTTTGAAGCCATTGCCGTCGGTGGGGCCAAACGTTTGCATCACGATCGGATCGCCCAAGCAGGCGGCAATGTTAGTCCGTCCGAGCGTCTTTCTTAGAACACGTCCTCGGCCAAATGGAAATTCCGCGTGATCGTGTAGGTGTGTGACGTCAGCGCAAGTCGTTGCCGGAGCAGGTGTTCGGTAATTTGCTGGGGATTCAGCATTGATGGCCCTTGCGAAAAATACGCATGCTAGCGGCGAACCTCTACATTCAATTCGTGCGACGCCCTGCCAATTTCGGAAAAAAGTTTCTATTTGCGGGGGGAAGAAGGCGGCTTTCTTGCCGATGGGGCAACGCCTCGGAGTCGACCCCCACTGCAAATCAAACGCCAGTCCGATTCACCAACGACCCACAGTCGGTAAACTGATCCCAAAGCGATGGAACGCTGTCGCCAAGTTCATTGACTCATGTGCGTCCCGCAATCGATTTGACATGTTAAGTATCGAAGCTTTGATTCTGATCACCGGCATATTGCTGTTGCTGGGGATTGTGTCGAACAAGTTTTCAGCGCGTATGGGCGTGCCCGTCCTGGTTTTGTTTCTGCTCGTCGGCATGTTGGCCGGATCGGAAGGAATCGGGGGGATCGAGTTCGAAAACTATTCGCTCGCCAACGGCATCGGAACGATTGCGCTCAGTCTGATCCTTTTTGACGGGGGGCTTCGCACTCCGTATCGCTCGATCCGTGCCGCCTGGAAACCCGCGGGGGTGCTGGCAACCATCGGAGTGTTTATCACCGCATTGATCACTGGGCTGGCTGCTTCGTGGTTTTTGCAGATCCCGCTAATGGAAGGCCTGTTGTTGGGCAGTATTGTGGGATCGACTGATGCCTCGGTCGTTTTTTCCGTGCTCCGCTTTGGTGGCGTTCATATCCGCCGCCGACTCGCCGATACGCTCGAAGTCGAGAGTGGCTCGAACGATCCGATGGCGATCTTTCTGACCGTGGGGCTGATCCAAGTATTGACCGGAGCGGTGCCGCTTGGTCCCGGTTTGGTGGTTCTGTTTCTTACTCAGATTGTGTTTGGAACCGTTGTCGGTTTGCTGGTGGGATGGGGCGGCGTGTGGGTGCTAAAGAACATCCAACTCAGTGCCGCGGGATTGTATCCCGTTTTGGCGACCGGGTTGGCGTTGTTTTCGTTCGGTTTCGCAGCAGCATTTGGCGGCAGTGGTTTTTTGGCGGTCTATTTGACCGGCATTGTGATTGGCAATCGCCGTCCCGTGTTCCATCGCGGTATCTTGTTGTTCCACGACGCGATCGCATGGTTGTGCCAAATCCTGATGTTTATCGCGTTGGGTATTCTTCCCCAGCCGGTTGTTGGACGTCGCAGGACCCGCACTGATGATTTCCGCCGTGCTGATTTTGGTCGCCCGGCCGGTCGCCGTGTTCTTGTCCGTGTCGCTGTTTAAGTTTTCATTCCGAGAGTTAACGTTCTTGTCGTGGGTGGGACTCAAAGGAGCTGTGCCGATTACCTTGGCGACGTTTCCGATGTTGGCCGGGCTGCCCGGAGCTCCGTTGATGTTCGACACGGTCTTCTTTGTGGTGCTGGTTTCGGCGCTCGTCCAGGGTTGGACTCTGCCCTGGGTCGCGCGGTCATTGAAATTAGAGGTGCCCGCTCGTTTGCCACCTCCTGTGACGCTGGAGATTAGCTCGTTGCGAAACGTCGAAGGGGACATCGTCGACTATTTTGTCGATGATGAATGTCGTGCGGCAGGCCACATGATTAAGAACTTGGCGCTGCCCGACGGAGTGGTCGTTGCATTGATCGTTCGCGACGAACAAATCATCCCCCCGCAAGGTCGTTCTCAGATTCAGTTCGGCGACCACATCATTGTCGTGCTGAGGCCCGGCGTTCGTGCAATGGTGGATCGAGTTTTTGCCCATCGCGAATTGGACCCCGTGGTTTTGCCGACGGCGCTCGAGTTTCCACTGCGTGGTTCGATCACGGCGGCGGATGTAGAGCAGTTCTACGACCTACAATTGGGAGCAAATCCGGAATCCACCCTCAACGAAATCATGCAATCGCGGTTAGGCCCCAAGGGACTCGTTCCTGGAGCCGCCGTGCAGTTTGATCGAGTCGTGTTGTACGTCCGCGAGCTCGGTGCAAGTGGAACCGTGCAATACGTCGGCATGATGATTTTGCCCGAACCCGAACCTTCGCCAGCCCCGGACCCAGCTCCCGAGCCGGAGTTGGTGACTTCAGGAAACGACGAGAAACAAGAAGATGAACCAGTGGTGACGCCGTCCCATTCATCTAGTAGCGGTGATGCCGAAGAAAAGCCAGGTGAAGAACCGTTTTCCTCTCCGTCTTAAAGCCTTGTCTTTCGCGCGGTCTTCTGCGGAGCGGACGATTTCGCGGGCGATCGGCTTTCTTTCCGAGCGAGTGCTTCTGCGATGCGAATGCTGAGTCGCAACGACTCAAGAAGACCTTGCACGAATCGCTGGGCAGGTTTGCGGCGACGGCTATCTGTGCAGCAGCGAGCGCGTGGTGCGTTTTGGGCTAGGTGAGTCCGATCAGCCATGTCAGGTCACCGTTGAATGGCCCGACGGAACAATGCAACAGATCAACGATCTAGCAACCAATGCCCGCTGGCTCGTCGTCCAAGGGGACGTCGCATTCCGATTGCACTAGAGTTTCTGTTCGCTCCGCAATCCAAGCGATGACTTTCACTGGATAATAGTCCACGAAACTTTCTGCTGACGTTTTATTGTGACCTAGGGTTACTGCACTGCAGTACCTTGGAACACCCCGGTTGTTGCTTGGACGTTTACTCAATCCAAACATTTCAGTCGGGCGACGATGGTAAATCGTGTTTGACTGGTTGAGCCTTTTGTAACGGTCGCTCCCTCTCATGCGCATCTTTAAAATTCTGCTTGTCGTGTTTGCAACCATTTTCGTGGCGATTCCAACGGGCATTGTGTTCTTGCTCGCGATCATCTCGGCGATCGGCAGCGATGCCAATTCTCAATTTGAAAATGAAGTGGATGCAAACCTAGTTTCTCATCCCACAACGGCATTGGACTCTGCAAGTCGGATCGAAATCCAACAAAGCAACGTGAGCCTGTATTATGATCCAGCCATCGCCCAGGACCAAGCCAACGCTGTGTTGAATATCTTGGCGTCGAAATGTTTGCTCGGTACGAGCGACTACAAATACGCATTCAGCTTGATCGCAACGCCAACGGGACATGAGCTTCGCACGCTGGACGGCATGCCATTAGCATTTTGTGAGCAAATGCGACCAATTTATGAATTGATGGCCACAATCATCAGTCACGAATGTTTCGCATCCGAATCGGTTCGTGTTTGGATGACTCCGAATGATTCCGAGTCGGCTGTGATCGCGGAAAGCCGATCCGATGTTGCAGACTGTTGGTTCAACGGATCGCAAAGTATTTTCTTTGACCAGAAATTTTCTCCGGCCGATAGAGAGTCCATTCTCAGCCGTTTTCGTGCTTTGGGGATGATTGCTGACGGCAGCGACTTAACCCACCTGTTCTATCG
>CAXBHV010000389.1:0-6396 GCA_963974855.1 uncultured Rhodopirellula sp.
AGCAGATAACGTGAAAGAACCAGCCACTTTTTACAACATCGGTTGTCACGTCATGCAATAGCCACGGACGTGAGTCCGTGGTTCGGGGAAACAAAGCGAACCCGAGTCGCAACGCGACGACAGGAAACACGGGTGTGCGTCGGAATGAGCCACGGGGGATCGGCACCTGTCGTCGCTTCGCGACTTGGTGTGTGGGAGCGACATTGCCCCCGGACTCGCGTCCGGGGCTACCGCCTGTCGTCGCTATCGCGACTAAGAATCGAAACAAAACTTGCACAAACTAAAAATCACGCAACAGCAAAGTTTTAGCACTCTATTGCTCACAACATCAGATTGAGTGGACCCAATCCTTTGCCGAGCTTTGGTGCCGTGCGAATTGCCTCGACAATAAATTGCTTCGCGTGCTCGACCGCATCAATCAAGGGTTTGTTCTTGGCAAGACTTGCGGTGATTGCTGCGGAAAGAACGCATCCGCTGCCATGAGTGTTCTGCGTTGGGATTCGCTCGCCGCCAATGCGATGAAAACGATCATCGGTGTACAGCAAATCGACGGATTCCTTTCCGATTTCACCACCTTTGAGCAACACGTTTTTTGCTCCCATCGCATGAAGCGTCTTACAGGCTGTTTCCATCGATTCGATGTTTTCCACCGTGATGTTTGCCAACCGAGCGGCTTCCATCATGTTTGGCGTGACCAGGAACGCATGAGGCAGCAGAAGTCGCCCGAGCACATCGACGGCATCATCGTCCAACAGCGGCAGGCGATGTTTGCTGATCATGACGGGATCGACCACCAAAGGAAATTGAAACGAGGCGGCACGCTCGGCGATCGCTTCAATCATCGCGGCGTTTCCAAGGGCTCCTGTCTTGGCAGCGGTCGGCGGTATGTCGTCGAGCACGGCGTCTAATTGAGCCAGCACAAAGTCGGGCTTGATCATTTCAATAGCGTCAACGGTTTGCGTGTTTTGAACCGTCAACAAGGTCACCACACTGGTCCCGTAAACACGATTGGCGTGAAACGTCTTTAGATCCGCTTGCAAGCCCGCCCCACCCGAAGGGTCCGAACCGGCGATAGTCAATGCAACATGCAATGTAGAGGCCCTCGAGGTCAAGAGTTAATTAAAACCGTTATGTTAGAATAGAAGCGTGTCGAGTGCTTGATCCGTCGACGTTGTTTTTGAAGGGCAAAACGCGGGCCATATCGTTGCGGGTGACATGAAATCCCCCGTCCGCTTACGCGTTAGCAGTTCACTCAGTCAACCGGCCGCTCTCTGTGGTTCTGATGCTCCGCCTGCGACAAATACGTTGATGCCTGCTTACTTTCGCCGACACGTTGAATCTGTAAGAAAAGGACGCGCACCATGATCAGTCTGTTTGATTTACTGAAAATTGGGATCGGCCCAAGCAGCTCACATACCGTGGGACCGATGATTGCGACTCAACGTTTCGTCAAAACGCTCGACCAGACCGGTGAGGCGGAATCGGTGGTTCGTATTGTCATCGATCTGTATGGTTCTTTGGCGTTGACGGGAAAGGGGCACCGCACCGACCGAGCGGCAGTTCTCGGATTGTGCGGCGAACATCCCCGCACCGTTGATCCTGAATCGATCGACACACGTTTTGCCAAAATCCAATCCGAGCGTGTCCTGCCTTGGCTGGGGAAACACTCGATTGATTTCGATATCGAGCGAGACCTGCTGTTTCATGGCGATACCTTTCTTCCCGAGCATCCCAATGGGATTCGTTGCACGGCGATGACAGGATCAAGCGAGACGATATTGCAAAAAACGTACCTGTCAGTCGGCGGCGGATTTGTGGTCGGGGACGATGAAATCGCCGACGCGGCCAATCCACTTAGCCGCGACCGCGATGCTCCTTTTTCTTTTTGCAGTGCCGCCGAGTTGCTCAGTCAATGCGAAGAAAACAAGCTAACGATCAGCGAATTGGTGCAACAGAACGAGCTAACATTCCGCAGTGCCGAGGAAATTGAGCGCCAGCTGGATCAGATCTGGGACGCGATGAACCACAGCATCGAGATGGGATGTCGACATGAAGGCATCTTGCCAGGCGGGTTGAATATTCGGCGTCGGGCCCCTGGGATTTACAAAAAATTGTCGGGAATTTCGCCGGTCGAGGGAAAACTCGAGTTGCCAAAAGGCGGCATCGACCCACTCGTCCACATCGACTGGGTGACTCTGTTTGCTCTGGCGGTGAACGAGGAAAACGCCGCCGGAGGACGTGTCGTGACGGCCCCGACCAACGGAGCGGCCGGTGTGATTCCGGCCGTATTAGCCTTTTTCGCTCGCTTCGATCCCAGCGTTGATCGGCAAGCCATTCACACCTTTTTGCGAACGGCGTCGGCGATCGGCATGCTCTATAAACGCAACGCTTCGTTGTCGGCTGCGGAAATGGGATGCCAGGGCGAAGTGGGCGTTGCTTGTTCGATGGCCGCCGCGGGATTGGCCGCCGTGATGGGGGGGACCCCGGCTCAGATCGAAAACGCTGCGGAAATCGGCATGGAACACAATCTTGGTCTGACCTGCGACCCGGTCGCGGGGTTGGTCCAGGTCCCCTGCATCGAACGCAATGCGATGGGCGCCGTCAAAGCGATCAACGCCGCCCGGCTCGCGGTGCTGTACGGCAATGGCGAACACTGTGTTTCGCTGGACAAAGTGATCGAGACGATGCGGCAAACCGGAGTCGACATGCAGTCGAAATACAAAGAAACGAGCCTCGGGGGTTTGGCGGTCAAC
The DNA here is from genome assembly GCA_963974855.1 of uncultured Rhodopirellula sp. Classification (GTDB taxonomy): domain Bacteria; phylum Planctomycetota; class Planctomycetia; order Pirellulales; family Pirellulaceae; genus Novipirellula. The sequence continues at coordinate 2,754 of CAXBHV010000389.1, forward strand.
GTCATCAATTGTTAAGTGAGGTAGTCATGGGGACTTTCTGGTTGCGACAATTGCGACATTCTTGAATTGGGGCGACAGAAGTCGTTTGAGTCGTGTTCGGTTCGCTACCCTTGGGTTGGGGACTGGGGCGACTAGCCTTCCGACGATGTTCTTGGCGTCGCAAAAAAACGATCAATCAGTTAGAAACAGCCGCTGATTTGTATTTTGTTTTTGGCTAGGAAGGCACCCAAATGTCCCCGCTTGTTATTCTGCTTTGTATTATTGCGGCCGGTCTGTTTATCGGCCGTTTGTCGATGCTCGGGATCTCGTTTGGAACCTCGGCGATTCTGTTCGTCGCTTTGCTCGCTGGCCACTTTGGCTGGACGATCCCCGATGGTTTCGGGACGCTGGGGTTAGCCCTTTTCGTTTACTGTGTCGGCATCTCTGCGGGGCCAACCTTTTTTCGTGGATTGGCATCGCGAGGCAAGGTGATGGCCAGTCTCGGCGCGACAATTGTCGCCACCGGTGTGACGGTAACATGGTGCTGTGCCAAGCTTTTGGGCCTGCCCGCGGATTTGGCGGGCGGCTTGATGGCCGGGGCGATGACCAGCACTCCGGCGCTCGGAGCGATCAGTGAATCGATCGAGGATCCCGCAGCCGTCGCGGTCGGATTCGGGGTCGCTTATCCGATCGGCATTATTTCTGTCGTCTTATTTGTTCAGCTCGCATTCAAATGGGCCTCGCCCGATTCCATTGCTCCCACACCCTCGAGCAGTGATCCCAATGAGACGCAAGATTCATCGATCCAGCGACGATTGGTTGAAATCGTGAACCCAGGAATTGTGGGGAAACGGCCCAGTCAAATCGAAGTGCTCTCGGATTCTCGTTGCCAAATTTCGCGGGTCTTGGTCGAGTCGAGATGGACTCCGACACCACCCGGTTATGAATTCGCCATCGGTGATCGAGTGATGCTGCTTGGCGAGCACTCCGAAATTGCTCGCGTTGCCGAAACACTCGGAGTGTTGCATGAAGGAGAAAACGCCGTGCTCGATGCTGACCACGAACGCAAAACCGTCGTGGTCACCTCGCCCGAGATCTACGGGCATACGCTCAAGTCATTGAAGCTTCGCTCACGCTACGGGGTAACGGTCGCGAGAATTCGCCGTTATGAAATCGAATTTGTCCCTTCCTCGCAAACCCAAATTTTATTCGGCGATCGTTTAACGTTGGTCGGTGAGTCTGCAAACCTTGCCAAAATCGAGCCGATCGTTGGGCATCGACCTCGTACGCTAAACGAGACCGACTTGCTTTCGGTGGTGATTGGAATCGCCATCGGAATCTTCGTGGGGCATGCCGAATTGGATTTAGAGGGGCTCACGATTTCACTTGGGATCGCCGGGGGGCCCCTGATGGTCGGACTGTTGCTAGGTCACTTTCGCAGGATCGGGCCGATTCGCGGCAACTTTCCTCCTGCGGCAATGTTGTTGATGACCGAAACCGGTTTGGCATTGTTTTTAGCGGATGCCGGAATCAAAGCGGGCAAAAACGTGGGCCCCGTTCTGGCGGAACATGGATTGGTGCTCTGTTTCGCGGCACTCGCAATCGTTTGCTTTCCGTTGCTTGTCGGCTACTGCATGGCGAGATTCGTTTTTGGTTTGACCCTGCTACAGAATCTCGGAGCCACATGTGGCGGGATGACCTCGACACCCGGGTTGGCGGTTTTGACCGGTGCGACCGAATCAAGCCAACCGGTGACCAGTTACGTCGCCGCGTATCCAGTTGCCTTGGTATTGATCACGATTCTTGCCCCGATGTTGGTCGAGATTTTGAACTGGATGTAACGAAAGTCGATCAAGGCTTTCGCGTCCCAATCTTTCGTTACCAATGAGGTGGGCGAAACGCTTGCCGTTTTTTTGCGACGGTGGCATTGGCAACAACCTCCGCGCATAAAAAAAACACCGAGAGTTTTAAGGCTCTCAGTGCTTATGTTAGAAATCGATTAGATCGATTAATTAGTCTTCAAGTAGTTGTACGTTTTCAGCACGAGGGCCCTTCGGTCCGCTGCCCACGTTGTACGAAACGAGTTGACCTTCTCGTAGGTCGTCATAGTTGATTCCTTCCAGTGCCGAACTGTGAAAGAACATGTCGCTACCCGAGTCAGTTTCAATGAAACCAAATCCCTTGTCGGTAACTCGCTTGATTTTGCCTTCAGCCATCTCTTCTCTTCCAATACTCTCAAAACAATTGTGCCGTTTTCAGTCACGAGAAACGTTCTCGCGAATCGAACTGCACCGAGGTCTACGATAACGACTCCGTCCTCGTAGGTAATAAACCATCCTTAGGCGGGGTCGATTATATCAAAACAATTCGTGTGTTGTTGAACTTTAAACGTCGTTATCCAAATCTTCTTCGGATTCTTCGTCAATTGCAACGACGGGAACAACGCCGTTTTCCTGATCTAGCTTGCGCTGTGCACGTCGGTTCAGCTTTTCCTGAGCCTTGTACTTCTTTTCCATCTCGCGTTGTCGCTTAGCGAAGGTATTTTGGTTCTTTGCGATAGTCTCTCTCCAAAAAGGGATCGTTCTGTCGTAGTGCCTTAACCACGCGAGTTAAAGGCGAATCGCTTCGTTTTTTCTAGTTTGTGCCGCCATTGGACGGACTTTTGTGCAAAACCTAGTTGATTTGTTTTGCGCGTTGTTTACGTCTTGGGCGGCGACTTCCATCGTTGCCTGCTGCAGCCCCGTATGTACTGCCGCGGTTGGTTCGGCCGCCACCGCGATAGGGAGCTCGGCGTGCACCGCCGCCCTGTTTTGGCTTGGCCGCATTCGGATCGCGGGGTTGCTGAGGCGGTTGGTTAGGTGCCAGCGGCAATTTTATCCCAACAAATTTCTCGATTTCTCGCAGTTCGCCTCGTTCGGCATCACTGCAGAATGAAATCGCGATCCCTTCAGCGCCCGCTCGCCCGGTTCGCCCGATGCGGTGAACATAGCTTTCAGGTTCGTTGGGAATGTCGTAATTGAACACGTGCGTGACGCCATCAATGTCAATTCCGCGAGCCGCGACGTCGGTCGCGACCAGGACTTGAACCTTATTGCGTCGGAACGCTTCGAGTGCACGTTGCCGAGCACTTTGTGATTTATTGCCGTGAATGGCGACCGCTTTGAATCCGTTGCGATCCAATTTTTCAGCCAATACGTTTGCGCCACGCTTCGTGCGAGTAAAGACAATGGCACGATCCGCTTTGTCGTCGACCAAAATCTTTTCCAACAATTTCTGCTTTCCGCCTTTTTCGACGAAGTACAACTGTTGGGCAATTCGTTCGACGCTGGTGACCTTGGGCGTCACATTCACCGTGACCGGGTCACGCAACAAACTTTGCGATAGATCGGTGATTTTCGGTGGCATTGTAGCCGAGAAAAACAGCGATTGGCGACGCTGCGGCAGCTCGCTGATGATGCGGCGAAGTGCGGGCAAAAAGCCCATGTCCAGCATCCGGTCGGCTTCGTCGAGTACGAACATTTCGAGCCGGCCAAGATCAATGTGGCCTTGGTCCATCAAGTCAATCAAGCGACCCGGAGTGGCAACCAAAATGTGGGCACCCCGGTTCAGAGCGCGGACTTGGTTGCCTTGGCTAACGCCACCGTAAACCAACACTTGGCGTAAA
>CAXBHV010000390.1:0-6390 GCA_963974855.1 uncultured Rhodopirellula sp.
TGTACAGCCGATCATAGGCGGCGGTTCGTTCGCTTCGCGGGCGGACGACATCCTGTTCCCCTTCGGGAACACCCGCCATCGCGGTCGCTGCTTCGCTGACACTCGAAAAGCCGCTCGCGGCGGATCCGGCAGCAATCATCCCCAACACCGCCGCACCGACCGCTGGGCCTTGCGTGGATGGATGAATTTCAATCTCCATCCCCAGCACATCGGCGTACACTTCGACGAACGCACGGTTGTGATGCGGTAATCCTCCGGTGGCAATCAATCGATCGATCGGGGCCCCGCCATCGCGAAGCAGTTCGACGATCCAGCGGAGGCCAAAGGCCGAGCCTTCCATTAACGCCAAATACAAGTGTTCGGGGCCGTGTTCGAGTCCTATACCGGTGAACGCACCACGTAGACTGCCGTCCATCAATGGGGTGCGGCAACCATTCATCCAGTCCAAACACATCACACCCTCGGCACCCGGTGGCAATCGCAGTGCCGCCTCGGCGAGCGAATCAAAGGAATCAAGTCCAAGCAATCGCCGCAGCCACGCGAACGCGTCACCGACCGCCGCTTGACCTGTTTCGTATCCAAACATGCCTGGCAAGATGCCACCATCGACCACGCCAGCGATCCCAGGGATATCGGCCGCTGCATTGGTGTTGAGCATGTGACAACTGCTGGTTCCCAGCACCATCACCAGCACGCCGGCGTCAGCGGCGCCAACACCCGGTACTGCGGAATGCGCGTCAATAATCGCGGTCGAAACCGGAATGTGCTCGTGAAGTCCAAAACGCTTGGCCATTGCCGCGGTCAAACCTCCGGCAGGTTCGCCAGGCGATCGCATCACTCCTGGCATGCAATGTTTTGCAGACTCGGCCAACTGGGGATGGACCGCCGCAAAGTACTCGCTCGACGGATAGCCATCCTTCGCTGACCACATCGCCTTGTATCCCGCTTGACACGTTGATCGAGTCAGCGACGCTGCGGGCCCGCCCACCAATTGCCACACGAACCAGTCTCCCGCTTCCAGCCAAACTTTGGCCGCCGAGGCAACTTCGGGAGCATTCTCGATCGTTTCGAGCATTTTTGGGAAGAACCATTCCAGTCCGATCGTGCCGCCATACCGCTGTAAAAACGATTCGTCACGCTCTCGGGCCACTGCATTCATCCGCTCGGTTTGCTCAAGTGCACCATGATGCTTCCATAGCTTCGGCCAAGCTAACGGAGTCGATCGGAACGCATCGAGTTCACAGAGCGGCGTGCCCTCGAGTGTGGTGGGCAACATCGTGCAACTGGTGAAATCGACTCCGATCCCTACGACACTCGCTGCCTCGATTCCCGCTTCGCTGATCGCGGCACGCGTCGCTTCGGCGGCCGAATCGATCCAGTCGCCCGGGGATTGCAGTGCGTACCGTGGCGGCAATGCGGTGTCACAACCAGGCAGCGTCTGAGTGATTTGGCCATGCGCATAATCACGCGACGCCAAACCGAGTTGGTTGCCCGCAGCATCGATCAAAATGGCTCGCACCGATTCAGTGCCAAAGTCCAGCCCCAACGCTACAGGGCCGCGAGCGACAGATTCAAGAGAGTCAATAGGGTTCATCATGATTCCTTTATTTCAACTGGGACGGATCGACCACGGCGTGTTTGATCAATTTCCGTTTCCAGGTATAGGTCATGTGGACCATCCCGTCATCGGTTTGAATGATGGCTGGGTAGCTGAACTCGCCCGATTTTTCTTTCTCGAGCACGCCAACTTCCTTCCATTTCACTCCGTCCTCGGAAATTGCCAGGTTCAAAATACTCCGCTTGCCCCAGCCATTTTCAGACGAACCGAGATGATTGTAGATCATCAGTTGACGACCATCGGTGAGCGTGACGACATCAATTCCGGAGTTCGGATTCGGCATGTCGGTGGCTACCAATTTGGACCATGTCTCGCCGCCATCGGTGGACTCGGTCGACGCAATCACGCTTTCTTTGGTGCGACAAAGAGCTTGCAAGCGGCCATCGGGATACGTCAGTATCGTCGGCTGAATCGCACTGAATTCCTTGCCGTCATTGATCGGCCCGATACGTTTCCATGTGCCGCTAAGTTCACCGTCAACCAGCGTGATCTTTTCAAAATGGACTCGCCATCCCTCGTTCTCGGTCGACGAACCGCAGAGCAGCGTTTTGCCATCTTCTAACAATATCGGTTTGCAGCGAACCGGACCATCAATGCCTTCGGGCAATCGTTTGCGTTCGGTGAAGGTGCGGCCGCGATCGTAGCTGATCATCACCTCGCCCCACCAACTGTGTGGCCGTGGTCCGACTTTGAAGAACAACAACAGCGGAGCATCCCCGGGTGGCTGATACAGCACAGGGTTCCAGCATGGGTGACGCATTCCATCGTGCTGAACTCCATCCGCCACGTTCAGAGGGCGTGACCAACTCAATCCATCATGAAAACTGGTCCAGATTACGACGTCCTTGTTTCCTTCCTTGGTCCCACCAAACCAAGACGCGACCAATCCGCGAGAGGTTTGGCAAATCGTCGAAGCATGGCACTCTTTGAAAGGAGCGTCCTTGAAAATGAATTCGCTCGACAGCAGTCCAGGGAACGCCGGCTCGGTTGCGGGCTTCGGTTCGCTAGGCATCGTTTCCGCCGATGTGAAGGTCACGCAATCATCGTGAGCAACGTGGTAGATCCGGCCGTTCTCGCTGCCGACGATCAAATCAGGCTTACCGTCCTTGTTAAAGTCGCAAACCGTGGGGCTCGACGTATGTCCGGCGACGTTTCGTTTTGCCAAGTTGCCGACTTTCTTTAGCATCACCTTGCCATCGACATCCGCACAATTGCGATACCAAGTTGCATTCTCGGAATTGACAAACAAATCCAGTCGTGAATCGCCATCCCAATCGACCACTTGTAACTTGACTCGTCCAGATCGACCGCAAGTTCCCGTATTCAGCTGAAGTGGTTGCCCATTTTCGTCAATGAAAATTCGCTCTGCCGCTCCTCCACCGGAGCGAAGCGTCAAATAGCCTTCTTGGTCCAGCATGACCAAATCAAGTTTCTTGTCGCCGTCGAAATCAATTGCCATCGGCGTGGTTCGCCACTGAGTCAAGGCCGAGCTGGACAGTGTTTGCCACCAATACCATTTCGGTGGCGCTTCGCGTTGTCCCGTATCAAAATTCTTCTCAACGAGCGTTCCCGCTTCGTTGGTCAACATGCCCAATCGCGATAGGATCGAGTTGTAAACAATGTCTCCATCGCCATCGCCGTCCCAATCGGCAACCGACAATGTGGTGTAACCCCACTTCGCTTCGGCCGGTCCTTGGATGGAACCACTCGGGCCTGCCATCACACGAAACGGTTTCTGTGAACCATCGTTTTGTTTGACTTCTAGCAGTTTTGGAGCAGCCCATTTAGGCAACCCATTTTCCGCATTTCCAAGATTCTCAAAGTAACCAATCGAACCTGCGGTGTTGCCACAGAGAATGTCTTCGTCACCGTCGTTGTCCCAGTCATAGGCAAAGGGAGTCGCTAATGCACCGAACTTCAGCGTGTCGGCTTCTTGCTGAAAATAGGTTGGAGCTTTGAAAACCGGTTGGTGGTCGCGAAGTTCGCCAGTGTTTTCCACCAGGGCAACGCGTCCATCCTCGTCACCTACGATCAAATCCAGGTCGCCGTCGGCATCCCAGTCGACCGCCGTCGGAGTGATCATTTGCAAATGCATCACCAGCGGATCACCAGAAACGTCATTCAGTTTCTGGCCAGCTGCGTAATTCGGTTCGGTACGAGTGCCGATGTTTTGGAAATAGGTGAAACCATCCAAGAACTCACCGCACAACAAGTCCAAGTCGCCATCGTTATCAAAGTCAGCAAAGTTCGGGCTCGGCCACCCGTAGACATCGATTTCACCGCCGCCAGCCTGTAAACGTTCTGGCTCTGACGAATAAGTTGGCTCGTCGTCGCTGCCTTCGTTTTCAATCAAGTAAACATAGCCGTGCAGTGGCCCATTTCGCCAATTGCCGTGGTTGTCATAGGCGTGATCCCAGCTGTAATCGGTCCAATCGCCGCTGCCGACGACGATGTCTTGGTCCCCGTCGCCGTCGTAATCGACGTATCGCCACATGTTCGCACGAGTGTTGCCTTTGGTGTGATGATTCGGGTTGGCGTGTGCTTTGATCTTGGTCGGTTTCGAAAAATCAAACTTGCCCGTTTTGGCATCACGGCGAAACTCTTTTGCCGGTAACATCACAATCGGTTCACCATCGACCACACTCATTTGCATGAAATGACTGCCGCTGCCGATGCGAACGCCTGCTTTGAAAACCGGCATTTTCTCGTTTGGATCCTGAGATGGATTTTCAAAGAAGTAGGTTCCATTGGAAGGTTTGTCAGGACAGCTCACCAACAAATCCATGTCGCCGTCGTTGTCGTAATCCATCGGTAACGGAAACGCCCACAATCCCACGCCGAGATCGACCTTCAAGCCTGGGTTGTTGTACTGCAACGGTTGCAGTTTCCACTGCGGTTCATCCGCCGCGGCGAATGAACTGAGCGTTAGGGCGCACATCCAACAATAGATCGTCAAGTTCGGTAACTTCATTTCTTCTCTTTCGGTAGGGCTCGGCGGGCGTTCATCGTGGTTAAATGAGTGTCAAGTCTAGCACGCATCTGTGCGGCAATCTCGGGAAGCGATGCACTTATGTCGTGCTGTTCCGCAAGGTCGGTTTCCAAATCGTACAATTCGATGCGATCGTCTTCAGCAAAGTGAATGATCTTGTAGCGTCCGTGACGAAGTGCGGATTGCGGGCGTGTTTGGCTGACCGCAAAATCATTCACCCCGATCGTCTCAATCGCATCTTTGAATCCGGTTTCGGGGTGGTAATAGGGAAAATGCCAAATCAGGCTGCGGTCAAATTGTAATCGGGGATCGATCAACAGGGGTTTGATGCTGACGCCATCGACGTCGTTTCGAATGGGTTTGTTTTCACTTCCGCCTCCAATGTCCACAAACGTGGGCAGCAGGTCGTACCCAACCACACTGGTGTCGCAGGTTGCCCCCGCCGCAATGGATGCGGGCCAGCGAGCGATCATCGGTACGCGAATGCCGCCTTCGTAGAGGTTCCACTTGGATCCTCGCAGCGGAGCATTGCCACAATACTCGGGATGACCTCCGTTGTCAGACACAAATACCACCAACGTGTTCTCTTGTTGTCCCGATTCGTCGATCGCAGTTAGAATCTCGCCGACGTGGTGATCCAGCGTTTCCACAAACGCTGCGTACTCCAGCCGCGATGGACGCTGCGGAATCTCTTGGGGAATCGTGGCGTCGTACTTTTCAATCAGCCAACGACAGCGGTTTTTTACCGGCGTGTGAACATAAAACGACGACACCATCAAAAAGTACGGGCGGTCGTGGGGGCGACGAATAAAGTCGGTTACCTTTTGCACCATCGAATCGTGAGGAATGACTCCGGGATCAGATTCCAGCTCACGATTCTTTTTCGTCCAAGCGTACGGATGGTCGCCAAAATCTTCGATTGCAACTTCGAAACCTTGCTTTGCTGGACCAAATTCGGGATGCCATCCCAAGTAGCGTCGATGGTGCTGGCTGACATGCCATTTGCCGAAAAATGCAGTTTGATAATCCAGCATTGCCATTCGCTCGGCAATCGTCGTTTCGGCCAGCGGCAGATTCAGCGTTAGCGGCGGGGCCGTCAGCGGGCCGTCCGCGTCGATTCGTTGGCGGCCAGGTTCCTCCTTGGTGACAAACTCAAAACCGAGCCGCGGTACCGCCTTCCCCGTCAGAATGCTGGCTCTCGCAGCGGAGCAAATCGGTGCCGGTGAATAGGCACTCGTGAACTGCATGCCTTCGCTCGCCAAACGATCGATGTTCGGCGTTTCATGCCACGCGTGACCATAACATCCCAAGTCCGACCAACCCAAATCGTCCACCAAGATCAACACGATGTTGGGCCGCTCGTTGGCCCTCAGCGGTGAAACCAATCCAGAAGTCAACATTCCCGTCATCAAAACGAAACACGCGAAAAAGGTTGTCGTCCTGATGGGGTTCATGTCACTTGTCTCTCTTTGTCCACAGAGAAATAGGGTGTTTGGTCTGTCACGCTGGGTTTGGCAGTCGCCGCGGTGAACCTAATCACCGATGGCTTCATTTGGTTTGATACTGCGTAATTTTGCAACAATCCCTCCGAGCAAAATCATCGTGGTGGGGCCAATGACAATCACCAACAAGGGATCAAACGGACTTGCAGCATCGCTCCACTGCTCAGGCCAGTAAGCGGTCTTTGACGCAGCCATCCAAGCGATCAGTAGCATGCCTACGACAAGCACCGAGACCGCCGCTCCGCCACGGATCTTGGGAACAATGATCCCGAGCAAGAACA
>CAXBHV010000391.1:0-6378 GCA_963974855.1 uncultured Rhodopirellula sp.
AGCTCCGCTGATAGGTTTGGCTGGAAACGATTTCGCGATGCAACCACTTCATGTCGTATCCGTTTTCGATAAAACGGCTCGTCAGCCAGTCAAGCAGTTGAGGATGGCTGGGGGGATTTGCAGGATTCAAATCGTCGGGCGGTTCTACGATCCCTTTGTGAAAGTACGAGGCCCAGACGCGATTGACCAACGCCTGAGCAAACCAGGGATTCTCTGGATTGCTCATCCAATCCATGACGGGCTGGCGTGGATCAGCTTCCCCGTCAAGCGTCACGAGACCGCTTCGCAACAGGCCGGCGGTTTCCGCTTCGTCGCGTTGCTTGATGTAAAGTTCGCGCCAGGGGAGGACTCGACCGCTGGCGAGCTTTCGCAAATCTTCGTTTCGCACCGGCGAGCCCTCATCACCGCGAACGCTGATGCCGACTTGGTTCGCCAATTCGCGATAACGCTGCTGATCATCCGGGGCGACGCCAAATTTTACATTCGTAAAGAAGCGACTGAAGTCCTTGTAATCTTGCTGGGTCCATTGAGCGAACGGATGTTTGTGACACTGGGCGCATTGTAATCGAATCCCAAGAAAGTTTTGTGCGAACGCCTCGGCAGCCTGTTCCGGTTTCTGCATGCTCCGCCGAGTCCAGTAGTGCGGCATCGTCTCCCGCTCGGCGAAATCAACGTCTGGCTGGTCATGGAAGTACGAAGAAGTCTCGGCGGCGTAGTCGTCGTAAGACTGGCCGGGGCGTCTTCCCTGAGCCAAGACAATCCCGCGGACGAGTTCGTCATATGGCAGGTTCGCTTCCAAACGCGAGAGAATCCACATGTACCACTGAACGGAGAGTTCTTGACCGAGTTCCGCCTGCTGCTGAGGATTGCAGCCGGTGAAGTCGCAAAGTTTGTTGGTCCACCAAGCTGCATAGGCAGGGCGATCGAGCAGCTCATCGACTTTCCGTCTGCGTTTGTGATCGCGGTGGTCGTTCAGAAAACTTCTAACTTCATCGGGCGTCGGCAACGTGCCTGTGATGTCGATGCTGACACGTCGCAGGAATTCTTCGTCGCTGCAATTCGGAGACGGCGTGATGTTCAGCTTATTGAGTTTTGCGAATACAAATCGGTCGATCGGCGAAGTGCTTGAATCGATTTTCTCGCTCTGGAAATCTTCGGACGAATGAGGACGAATCACCGGCACCGAACCGATGCCATTGTCGTAGAAGGCGATGACGTGCGTATCACCTGCGCCCACGGACGTCACTTCGCCATCCTGATTTACGGTCGCGATCGAGTCATCATTGGTGCGAAATCGGCAGAGGGGCGTCACATCTTCGCGGTCACCATTGTGCCAAACGGCAACCACACGAAGTCGATCCGTGCGGTTCCCCTGAGTGAACAGAATTTCGGGGGGCTGCACCTCTAGACGAACGAGCTCCTGGGGCTGCTTGACCTGCGGAGCACTGGCTTCGATCCAGCGATGCAGTAACCGGTATTCCCACGATTCCGAGGTAAAACGTTCGCCGCCTTCGTGATCCATTTGCAAAGTGGGTTTTTGCAAAATGAGGCTGTCGGCGGGGTGCTGGATATCGATCCGTTTGTCCGCTGTGGCGGTCGCTTTACCCGTCAGCCCCGCATGGTCCATCTGGAAGTCGTAACCGAACAGCGAGAGACGAAAATTTCCTTGCCCCTGAAACGAACCATGGCAGTTGCGACCGTTGCATCCCAGTCTTCCCAGCAGGGGCACGACATGTCGCTGAAAATCTGGAACATCGGCGATCTCGGCATCGTCATACCGCTGACTGGCGGGTGGCAGTGTATCGGCACCACGCACGGCCGATACTGGCCAAGCGACTAATAGCACACCGATGATACAGACCTTCAGGACGGGCAATCGCATGCTCAGACTCTCTGTGAGGGGAACCAGCAACGAACGAAAAATCCGGTAGGCGGACAGCCCGGCTACTCGTCGAGCTTGCGAATTCCTTCAATGACGCTCATTTGATCGCCGAGCTTCTGAGGATGCTCAACGCCGGTCTGAATTTTGTCACCGACGGAGATGTCGTGATAAGCATCTTTTCGGTTCCAAAATCCGCTCAGCATGATTTGCTTTCCTACGATGCTGTTGGCATTCCGAGCGCGATCGTTCTCGAACGATTTTTTCACATCGCTGACTTCGACGATTAATTCCCACAGGTGTTCATTCTTCTTAATAACTTTGCCAACCAAGATGCCCTTGAAACCGCGGAAGTCGTCGGGCAGCTCGGGGTAGTCTCCTGGTTTGACCGGATCCACTTTCCGTAGCACTTCGCCCACTCGCAAACGGTCTCCTCCGTCGTGCAACGCACCGAATTCCACTGTCTCACCAATTCGGGCCACGACGAGCGCATCGAGCATCTTTCCCTGAACCCCTTCGGCATCAACGTTCTGGCCAATCAGAGACTTCGGAACGGAGGACTGGTTGTTCTGCCAGACCCGGGGAACCGCGTCGACGGTAACCGTCAAAGTTCCACGTTCAACGTCCTTTTTCACCAGCCGACCGACAAGCATCCCACGAAATCCACGCACTCCGTTTGTCATTCCTTTGCTAACTTCTTCTTCCTTCATTTCTGACATCGAGCCCGACACCGCGTCGGTCGGACGAACAAACTCAGCCACCGTCAAGTGATCGCTTTGTCGACCGATATGTTGTATACCGACCTGGATCTGACTGCCCACTTTCAGATTGTGGTAGGCCTCTTTGCGATTCCAGAAGCCTGCGATCATTGCCTGTTTCCCCACAATGCTTTCGGGCTGTTTCGCTGAATTCTCTTTCCAAACGTCGGTAACTTTTTCAACCTTGACTATCAGCTCGAAGGTTTCCGGATCCTTCTTGACGACACTGGCAAGCACAGCGCCTCGAAAGCCGCGAAATTCCTCGGGCAATACGGGATAATCTTCGGCGTTGTAGGCAGCCACCTTTCTCAGCAGTTCCCCAGGAAAGACTAGGGCGTTGCCGTCGTGCTTGCATTCAAACTCCAATGTCTCACCGGTGCGGGTGGTGACTAGGACATCCAGAAACTTGCCGAACACACCGGTTACCTGAACCGTCTTGCCAACGATGGACTTGGGATTTTCTGCCTTGCTGTTTCGCCACACGCGAGGCACAGCGTCGACCGCGACGAGGAAGGTACCTTTTTCAACATCTTTCGCTGCGAGGCGACCGACCAACATGCCATTGAATTGTCGAAGTCCTTCAGGCAACGGATCCGCCGCCGTTTTCAGTTCCGTCAATTGCCTGGCCGGAGCCGATGACGGCTGAGGTTCATCGGCCGCGATCGGAGATGTCAAACCAAGCAGAAGGCCTAAGGTCGCTAATTGTGGCTTCATGGTACCTACCTGAGTTAAAGAAGATTGATTTTTTGACGCGTCACTTTTTTTCTCTGCGACAGCCAACGGAGCCAACGACGCCGCTGACATCGCGCACACTGTTAGACCTGCCAACACGGTCAACCTCGCCATCGGCGGAACGTTGGCGTTGGGTCTGTTTCCATCAAGCAGTTTCTCGACGCGTTGACCAAGCGTCGAGCGAAACGCAGTCATCCCGGCAACGAGCCCCGACTGTGTCCACGTGAGCATTCGGCGATCCAGCATTTGATCTCCCAGCCGGATCAAACATTGAACCAAGCCCTGTTGCTCACCCAAAGTTCTTGCCGCTGATTCGTCGGCCGCAAAGTCCATTGCGACTTGAATCTGACGTCGGGCAATTCGATTCAGGGGCTGGAATGGAAACACACGCTGGACGAGTTGGATCAGCAAATTCCAGATCGCGTCAAGATGCGCGATGTGCGCTAACTCATGCGCCAACAACGCATCCCATTGCGAAGGTGTCAGTTCACCCGTATCGGCACCCATCTGCAGAAGATCGCCAGAGCGATTTGATGCTCCACCTCGGTTAGCCTGCACCACGATAAAGGGGCGCCGAATACCCGCAGTGAATGCTCCGCTAATGCGATCCGATTCAAGCAGTTCAATTCGCCGAGTCACTCCCATCTGCCGAGCAAGACGCGTCAGCGATTCGCATACCACAGGATCACAATGCGGCGTGGAATTATTTCGTATTGCTCTCAATCGTCTTGCCTGAACCATCAGCTTGATCAGTCCTGCCAGGACAGTCGTGCCCCATGCCGCAGCGAACATCACAAACAACCATTGCCGAGGCGGAACACGGACTGTCGCGGGGACGACAGCGGCCGCTGGCAGCGATGACAATTCCTCATTGGACGTGGCACTGAACTCCACCGCCGAGGCAACCGCCGCTACCGATAAATCCGTCTCAAACTTTGGGACGGCTGGCGGAACGACGACATCAATATTCGGGCTGGGCGTGGCCGACTCACTCAACGCCATCTGAATTCCCAGGTGAGGGAACGGCAGAAACGCAACGCTGCTTGTTGTCAGTAGTGGCAGGAACAACGCTAGTTTCCACGCCAATACCCGCAGCACTGGCTGCTCAAACCGTTTGGTTCCAACACGCAGTAACGCAACCCCACCGATGATCACCGTTGAATGGACAAAATAGGTGAGCAGAAAGCTGCAGATGATTGTCGCGAACCAGTGGAAATCGCTCATGATTTTTTCCCTGACCGAGATTCATGTTCATTCACAACCTGCTTGATTCGTTCCAACTCTCGCTTGTCGACTTGGTCACTATCCAACAGATGATTGACCAGCTCCGCAGGACTTCCTCCGAACACGCGATCAACCAATTCGCCCACAATCGATTTGCCAGCTCCGTCTTTTGAGATCAGGGGGCGGTAGTAGTATTGCCGCTCCTCCTCGCGATGAGCGACCAAGCCCTTTTTTTCCATCCGAGAAAGCACGGTCGCCACGGTCGAGTAGGCCAGCGGTGGATCCGCGTCCAATTGGTCTTGCACGTCCGCCACGGTCGCTTCTCCGCTTTCCCAGAGGACTCGCATCACCGCCAATTGCCGTCCACCAAGTTTCACTTGCATCACCTCTTGCCGTTAAGTGCGTGGGAATCTGTTAAGTACACGCAGATCTACAGCTGTAGTACTACACGCTGTAGTACTGGTAGTCAAGCGTCTCGCGACTTATTTCTGAAATAGGCAGAAGCCTTAGATAAGGGCGGCCACTGTCCCCGGTTCCGTTCTTGCTAAGCGGTTCAGTGGCGGTTGATTCTATGGTTTGAACTTCGCCATCTGAGTCTCTCGCCAGGCGCTGAGATACTGAGCGATCCCGCGGCGAGTTTGGGGAGCCGCCTTTCGAATGGACGCATGGTTCGAATCATCCAACAGCGAGTTGCCCGCCTGCTGAACCCGATGGGCGGCTTGGATCGCGGTCGCTTCGTCAAAATATTCCAGCGATTTCAGAATGGCGTTCAGATCACCACCTGCGTTCATGAAAATGTCTCGAGCATATTCATGAGCTGACGTCGTTTTTCCGTCTTGGTCCGCATCAAGCCAGACGGCACCACTGCATCCAATAACGTGCGGTTGCCAGTCTGGGGACGTCGGTTGATAAGGCTTGGCGGTCTTCCAGTACAGATCGTCGATTCCTGGTCCAATCGCGATCGCAACGAAATGCACATCGTGCTTCGGCTTCGGGACATGAAACTCCTCAACCGCCTTTACGCCTGTCGCCAAATCAGGGCGTCGCTCGGAAATGTCTCGGTCCGCAATTTGTTGACCGTTACGATAGAGAATGATCCTGCTGGCCTCGGTCCAGTGGGGACCCAAGACATGGACCTTCAAATGCAGCGTGTCTCCGTCGGCGGTTGCAGTTTGTCCCGATTGAAATGAGTCCTCGACGGCTAGCTTGGTTAATAGTCCATAGCTGACCAACACTTCGCCCCGCAAGAATTTATCGATCGCGTCGTCCACGTCGATGTTTCCGGGATCGCGGTCGTCGCAACGAATGTAGGTGCGTCCTTGTCCGACGATATATCGGCCGACGTCATGGGAATCGCTGCTACCGACGGGAGTGACACGGTAGCCGCGATTCAGGACTGCCATCCAATCATGAAACAGTCGCAAGATATCCGTTTGTGTGGCTGACGAGTTAAGGACCTCCATCGCATTAAAACCAAAATGCCAACCATCGAGATTTTCTCCAACCACCGAGTTGTGCAAGAGTGGACCAAATGGAGTGACACTGGAATGTTGGTCGCGAGCGTGGTTGAGGATAGCGACTTTGACGTTGGGCGTCGCAAAAATGTTGTCCAACAGAGCTTGCCAGCTCGTCAACGTGTGGTCAGGAATCGGCTCACCGGCCGCAACCGGGAATATGTTGACATGCCCAATGCGGGACGTCACTTCGTTGCCTATGACTGGAGTGAAATATTCGCTGACGTTTGCTTGTCGAGCGAAAGGGCGATAGTCGACATGCGAGTTGTGG
>CAXBHV010000392.1:0-6375 GCA_963974855.1 uncultured Rhodopirellula sp.
ACTCTTGGATCCACGCATACAACGCTTGCTGAACGACGGGATCAATCAAGGTGTAATGCGACAAAGGTTCGCCGCTGCCGCTGTGCTTGGCGTTGATTTCCACGTGTCGCATCGTCATCGTGGGATGGATTCCGACGACCACTTGAAGATCGCTGCGATCCATCAGACTCAAGATGAGGTCGAGTCGCTGTGTTTGTTGTTTGTGATCGGGGTGCAATTTCGACGCTGGCGTCGGCAAAAATTCAGCGGTAGGGAACAATGTCTTGCCACCCTCGTTCGCCGAGATGCAAATTGAATTGACACCTAGCAATGCTGCGTATTCTTGTAAGCGTGCGGTGGCGACGTACAGTTGATGCAGCGAGATTGCGGCACTGCTGAAGTCGGATTTGGTTAGCCGTTTGGCTTCATCGCCAGCCAATCGGTCAGGCCAGTCGAGCCCGTTGACGCTCAAAGTCGACATTCGTTGACGGACGAGCCGCAAAGTTCAACGGGCCGGCTTTGATTTCAATCGATTCGATTGCAGCATCCTGCTCAAGATCCAAGTTCGTCAAACGAAGTTGGTCGTTCCCGCTGGGATAATACAGGAATGATTGGCTTCGCCATTGGTTTGGGTCGTCACGATAGCGGTCTGCGGCTCGCTTTTCGTCAACCAAGACATAATGTGCCGGAGCGATATTCTTGTTTGTATCGTTTGTCAGTTCCATTCGCACTTGGATGGCACGATTGGCGGGATAGCGAACGGTGATCGCGTGCGGGTGACCAACGCGTAGCTTTGTCAGATTTGATTCAAATGTCTTGCCGCCTGGAACAATCGTAATCTTTTGTCCGGCATCAATTGAATTGGAATGGGGGCGATCTTGCTTGATCAAACTGGTGGGGATCAGCGGGTTGTTGCGAGCACTGAAAAAGGTGGGGACTGTCCACTGAGAACCATCGGTGGGTTTGATCTTGGCAACCGTGTGCCATGATTCAAAATCGATATCGCCATTGAGCGACGTTCGTTCGGGCAGCACTGTGAAGACATGGTTCGCACGGGCAATCGGTTCGTTAGGTCGACGCCATCGCGACCACAATGGATTTTGGTTGTGCTCTAATTCAAAGCGAACTTCGTAGACACCAGGTTCCGCCGGAGCCACTTGATTAAACAGGATCGGTTCACTATTGCCATTGGTATCAAGCGAGATCGGTGATGTTTTAGTTGCCACAACTTGGTTGTCAGCGACTCGGATCATCGAGCTGTGCAGGCGTAGTTCACCCTCAGCGGGAAGTTGGACGGAATTGCCGCGGACGTAAAGCGACATTTCGGTGCTGGGTTCGCAAATCATGCCTGAGGGAGATACGCCTTCGGATGGATCGATCCAGACGCGAAGCAAGTCATCTGTCACACGCTTCAAAGTCCATTGCGGTTCGGATCCGCTCGTTTTCGAGTCGAGCAGCAGCTGGGTGATTGGAATTCGAGTGACCGACGGAGCGGGTGTTTCCGCGGCAGCTGAGGATTCGAGTGACTCGCTTTGTGCCGTTGGGTTAGCGGCAGACGCCTTCATCGTGACGACAATTTCAGCGGTTTTCGCAGCATTTACGTGGAACGCCGCGCCGCCGGATGACATCGCGACAGAAGAGTGGAAGTGCCATGCGGAGCCCGTATCGGAGCGATGCATCATCCCGCACGTCGTCGGGTCGCTACACAGATTATGCAGTTCCGAGATTGTTGCGGTGCCGTTTGGGTCGATCACTTCGACTTCGACATGCCACCGTTGAAGTGTTTCGGCAGCCCAGTCGAGTTGTAGATTTAAGTCGAGGGGTTCGCCTTGCGAGGCTGGGGGCGTGATTTTCGCTGTCGAAGCATTCTCGGCCTGCAGTGATTCAGGCTGGGCACCGCTAGCATCCTGTGCGATCGCACTCGGCATGTCGCCGTTGGTTAGCACAATACCAATGAAAATCAGCGCGCAGTAGTGCAGGATCGCCCTGGAAATAAGAGCGAAACGTGAAGTATGCCGGCAAAGACTTCCTTGTCTAGCCATCAACATGCCCCTAGCAGGCTACCTGTTTGTAATTGAGAAGATCCGTGGAACAAAAAGTCCGATGGAGGACCCTAGCTGGAAAACGGCTTCCAGGTAAAGATGAGTTCAAAAATGGCGTTTTGCTAGCATTCCCGGCAGGTGTTTCAAACGTTCGGAGGAAGATTCAGGCATTCCTTCCTGCTTAAAACGCTAACAAAGCATTCCAGCCAATGTTCAATTGGGTTGCGGGATCGGAACGGTCAAACCGGTGATGTACGGTGTGTTCTGCATCGGTTGGTCACGTTCAAGAAATTCGTTCACGTGCAACACCTCGCTGCCTTTGTGCGTCAGAGTTAATTCGCGATAGGTCAACCGGAGCGGTTGATAGTACCACGCCACCTTGCCGTCGACTTCCATCGATTCGAGTCGGACGACTTGCTCAGGGTCAGTGCCTTGGTCCCAGACGAATGCAAACAGGGCACCATCGTGCTGTTTGGTGGGGTTGGCGTATCGATACAAGGGTTTGGGGAGCAGTCGCAATTGATTTTCAACACCGTTGCTGACCATTTGGCTTCCGAATTGTCGAGCCATTGAACGCATTTGTAGCAGTCGAGTTGCAGGAGTGTCGGCGACTTCGGGGGCATTGGGAACAGGCTTCATCGTCAGATCGTCCACCTTGGGGGTCCAGCGTTTGGTGGGAAAGCCAGTGACCAAGAGAGGTTCGATCGGTTTGGGTGTGAGCAAATGCAATTCAATGAATTCCATCGTAATGCCTTGGATTGGCAGCGAACCGATCGTGCCAAGTACCGCCAATCGTTGGTTTTCATCGTGCCAGACGTAGACGCTGCCAAAGATGTCTCCGTCGGAGGTAAAGCGAAACAAGGGCTGGGTTTGCATTTCAAAGACTTCCGCACCGCCTTGCGATTTTAAATCCAGCCCGGCAGCGGTCTTCGCGAACGCTTCGTACATCCGATCCGCACGTTCGGCCGGAGTCTCGCTATCAGGCACCCCGTTCTCCTGTGCCGGGGCGATTGACGAAAACAGGATCAGGCATGTACCGATACAGAAAAGGCGAAAAAACTTCATTGCGTTTCTCGTTAAGGCGTTGGTTAGCTTTTGTTTGATCCGCTGGCATTACTGGCGTCGCTCGTTTTGCTGGCCGCCGCTGCCTCGCCTGCGTCAAAGGCCTCGCTGGCATCGGAACCCTTGTTGGCAGTGGAGTTCTCGTTGGAAGCAGACGGGGCGTCTGACTCTGGCGCGGATGCTTCCGCTTGATCGTCTTTTTCGTCTCGAGGTTTTTCCCAATCACGCCACGCGTTCAGGTAGGCCGTATAAGCATCCGACGTATCGGCACGCTGCTCGATCCATTGTTTTGCTTGTTGCACCAACTGCATCTCATTGTCGATCGTGGTCTTGCCCATCAGCACCATTGATCGCAGGAAGATGAAGTAGGTATCGAGCACATCACAGCGGCAATAATCACTGATCTCGGTCAATTTTCCGTCATCATATTGCTGCTGAACTTGATCGCCACGCAGATCCATCTTGCCCGGCTTTTTCACTAACTGTGCAATCAGGTTTAGTCCGCCATTGCATCGCGCGGCACCGTAATTGGTCAGCAATTCTTGCAGATCCAAGTGAGCTTCGGTGGTAAACCGGTTTCGTGGCGATCGGTAGCCATCGTTTTTGAACCACTGGGCCGCCGAGACGCCGTAACGAAATGCTGCCAATTCCATGATCGGTAGATCAAACGAACGACCGTTAAACGTCACCCATTGAGGTTTACCGTAGATTTCCCAACCTCGCCAAAAATGTTCTGTGATCACGTGGGGGCGAAAGAGGGGCTCATCGAGTGATACGATGTCAATCAAGCTAAAGTCGCGAGCGACTTTGGCGATCACGACTGAGATCGGAATCTGGTAGGTGTGGGGGATAAACGTTGTGCCGTTTTGTTCGACAAGTTCATCCTGGTAGGTCGCGATCGCCTCCTTGGGCGACAATCCTTGGCCTCCATAGCGGACGTCTGCGATCAGTTCTCCGTCCGCGATACTCTCCACGTCGAAAATGAAATGGGCAACTTTTTCGGTCATGGGATTCTTCGCAGGATGGTGCCTCGCGAGGCCGTTCGCGGAGCAGGATGTTGGATTAGTTAATGCTTGGTCGCCCGCGCGACGCGGTTAAAGGCGTTGCGGCGTTGTTTCGACCGAATCTGGACGCTGCTCGGCTTAAACTGCCAGCCATTCTTACTTAATATGACGACACTGGTTGTAAGGTGAGCGGCAGAAACAAATGTCCCTGCCGTAGCCGAAGTTGCCAGACTTTGAACCAGCAACCCAATCTCTGGCGAGATCGGATACGAAAACGAAATAACTGCCGCTCGTCTAAAGATATCAAAACTTGGCCTTACTCACACGATAAACCCGTTTTCCGAATTAACCATGAACCAAAATCCCACCGTCACAATCAATTCCTCACGACTGCTCGAGCGTTTCTTGCGTTACGTGCGGATCGATACTGCTGCGGACCCCAACAGCACTGATTACCCAAGTTCGTTAAAACAGCGAACGCTGGCTCAGTTGTTGGAGCAGGAGTTATTGGCGA
Organism: uncultured Rhodopirellula sp.; assembly: GCA_963974855.1. Classification (GTDB taxonomy): domain Bacteria; phylum Planctomycetota; class Planctomycetia; order Pirellulales; family Pirellulaceae; genus Novipirellula. The sequence goes on from CAXBHV010000392.1 coordinate 4,602, forward strand.
TGAGCATCACGGACGCGCACATGGACGAGAACGCATTAGTGTGGGGTACTGTTCCCGCTACAAACGATGGCAAGAGTCCAGTGGTCGCACTGGTGGCTCACATGGACACGTCGCCCGAGGCACCCAGTGCGAATGTGACTCCGCAAGTCATCGAGGCCTATGCCGGAGGCGATATCTCGCTTCCATCAGGTAACGAGATTTCATTTTCGGGAACGCCCGAGCTTGCTTCGATGATTGGTAAGACGCTGGTGACGACTGATGGAACGACGTTGCTGGGTGGCGATGACAAGGCCGGCATTGCGATCATCATGGAACTGGCCCAAACGTTGATCGAGAACCCGCACTTGCAACACGGCGATGTTCGTTTGTTGTTCACTTGTGACGAAGAGATCGGTCATGGCACCGACAAAATCGATTTGCAGAAGCTCAATGCGACAGTGGCTTACACCGTTGACGGCGGCGGTGCGGGAGACATCGATGTCGAAACATTTTCGGCCGACGGAGCAACCGTGCGATTTACCGGTAACAACATTCACCCCGCGATCGCCAAGGACGTGATGGTCAACGCGACGCGAGCGGCCGCCGACTTTCTCGCCGCATTGCCTCGCGACGGCATGACACCGGAAACCACTTCGGATCGACAGGGATTTATTCACCCCAACGCGATCCATGGCGGCGTTGGCGAAGCAACCGTCGAATTGATTTTGCGATCGTTTGATTCCGAGGATTTGAAGGGCTATGCCGACATCGTTCGCGCGGCGGCTGAAGCGGCTGCCAAGAAAACGCCAGGGGTTAAAGTCGACGTCAAGATCTATCGCCAATATCGCAATCTTCGCGAGGGACTTGAAAAGTTGCCTCAATCGGTTGATTTTGCCGAGCAGGCGTTCAAGAACCTTGGCCGCCCGTGTAGCCGCGAGATCGTTCGCGGCGGAACTGATGGCAGCCAATTAACCGAAAAAGGATTGCCAACGCCCAATTTGTCCAGCGGCCAGCACAATATTCACAGCGTTCGCGAATTCGCTTGTCTCGACGAGATGATCGAAGCGACCGAGCATCTCGTCGAGCTGCTGACGCTCTGGAACACTCAACGCTCGTAGTAAACCGAGGGCTAAGCAGGTCGTGCGGTATATACCGGTGAAAGGTCGATCCTTTCGTGAGCCGACGGCGCTAGCCGCGGGCCCATCGTTGTTGGAGCAAACATGCCCGCGGCTAGCGTCGTCGGCTCAGATCATTATGTGAAATGACTCATTTTGACCTGCTTACTTCAAATTCTCGAGCAAGAAGGCCCACAGATCGGCATACTCGTCGATCCGTTTGCTGACCGGCGTGCCTGCCCCATGACCGGCTCGCGTTTCAATTCGAATCAGGGTGGGATTGTCGCAGCTCTGAGCGGCCTGCAACGCGGCTGCGAATTTGAAGCTGTGTCCTGGGACAACGCGGTCATCCCGATCAGCGGTCGAGATTAGGGTCGCGGGGTAACAGGTTCCTGGTTTCAAATTATGTAGCGGCGAATAGGAAAGCAGATTTTCGATCTGATCCTCTTCGTCACTGCTGCCATATTCGGTTGCCCATGCCCAGCCGATCGTAAACTTGTGGAATCGCAGCATGTCCATCACGCCGACTGCGGGTAAACAGGCACCAAACAAATCGGGCCGCTGAGTCATCACGGCACCCACAAGCAGTCCACCGTTGCTGCCACCACGAACCGCCAAACGACTTGATTGCGTGTAGCCTTTGTCGATCAAGTGTTCTGCGGCTGCGATGAAGTCATCAA
>CAXBHV010000393.1:0-6374 GCA_963974855.1 uncultured Rhodopirellula sp.
AAAGTACGTGGACTATGCCAAGTTTCGCAAACTCTGGACAAACCGTTTCGGGAAAGAGCAACAAGCTGTGAAGCAGTACGGCCCGCAAATTTCGTGGCATGTCATTCGAGGTCTAATCAAAGGAATCAATATCGACGCAATCATGGAGAGAGACGACTACGACGAGCTTCCACGAGACGAAAAGACTATTACGCAAGAAACGTACGAACTGGTCCATGATCGAGTTTGGACCGCGTGGTACGAAGCACAATTCTCAAGCGGTGAAGGATGGGACGATCAGGATTTAGTTCATTTTCTTCTGGATGAAGATCTGCTTCCACGAAGTCACGTCGCGATATTCTGTGACGAGTCTCAGGATTTCACTAGAGTCGAGCTTGAAGCCATTTATCGCTGCTCCATGTTTTCGAACCGCCTGATTGCGACCGAGAACACGAGGAAGATACCATTCGTTTTTGCAGGCGACCCATTCCAAACACTTAACCCGACGGGCTTCCGCTGGGAGTCTGTGCAGGCGGCGTTTACGGAACGTATCGTGCAATCACTGCACCGTTTCGATGCACGCGTCACAACTCCAGAGTTGCACTATGAAGAGCTGACATTGAACTACCGTTCTGCAAAGCGAATTGTATTTTTCTGCAATTCGGTACAGGCCGTTCGCGCATTGCTGTTCTCGCACAAGTCGCTGCGCCCGCAATCCACCTGGCGGCTCGAAGACGATAAGAACGCTCCTGTGTTCCTGAGAAAAGAAGATTCGTCAATCGAACATTCCCTTGCCGAGCAATTAGACCTCGTTTTAATTGTGCCTTGCGAAGAGGGCGAAGAGGAAGAATACGTCAAGAACGATAGTTACCTCAGTCGGATCGTTAAGCTTGACGACGATGGGGTGCCAATGAATGTTCAAAGTGCCGCGAGATCGAAAGGTTTGGAGTTCAAACGCGTAGCACTGTACGGATGGTCCAAACGTGTTGAAGCGAAACGCATCAGCGATTTATTGCAGCGCACCGACTCGAGTAAAATTAAAGACGCAACGGTCGACGAAAAACTGGGACTTGAATACTTTATGAATAATCTCTACGTGGCAGCGAGTCGTGCGCAACGTCGACTGTTCATCATTGACGAATCGGCGTCGCTTGACACAATCTGGTGGATTGTTAGTGACCAAGATCACCTAGACCGAACCACGTCGAAATTGCATAGCGATTGGAAGGGAAATGTTGGCCCTATGATACGCGGTGATAGCGATAGCTTTGAACACGACAAAGATTCGCTTAGCAATCGCGCGCAACAGCAAAAATCGCTTGGGCTGGCGAAGAGCGACTACATTGACATGAAACAGGCCGCAGCGTTGTTCGACATGGACGGAAATCGTATTGAGGCCAGCATCTGTTCGGGTTATGCCTATAAATTTGCAGCCCGTTACAAAGAGGCTGGAAAACACTTTGAAGACGCAAGCAAGTTAGACCTCGCGATGGATGCATTTTGGCAAGGCAAGCATTTTCGCGAACTGTCTTCTCTGGCAGAACGACACATTGACATCGCTGCATTGCCCAAATGTCAGATAGCAAGTTTCTTGATCGACATGGGTTCGTCACCAAGGCAATTGAGCGAACTACTCAGGCGATTGCTTGAAACGTATCATGCAAGTCCTGCGTTTGCCTCTGAATTGAGAACAACACATTGGCTCGAAGCAATCGAAACTACGCTACAACGCGTTTTCAACACCAAAGGCGCGTCTTCGCTAAGTGCAGTTGATGCATCATTGGTAGCTGATCCGCTACGGGAGCTCGTCGGCTGCGGAATTCGCATTGACCGAAACTTGCTTGCCGATGCATATTTTGCCGCAGAAGAATTTGACGAAGTTGTTAAGTTGCTGGAAAGCGACCCTGGGGCATCACGGTATCGTGAGGCGAGAGCAAGACAAATCCTTGCTGCCGAGGGTGATCGGTCGTTGCTAACCACCAGTGAAGCGAGTATGGTCGGTGAATATCTGCTAAAGGCAGGTAGGCTCGACGAAGCGGCTGAGTTTCTGTACCTCGCAAGAGAAACGTCACGTACCCTTGAGTGTGCTAGGCTGGCTAGTCAGGACAGATCAAAGCCGAATCAGCGATTGAGCGAGGTGGCACGATTCGCTTTGCGGTCGCTAATCGATGCCGGTGATTGGTCAACGATTGTTAGTTTCGTCGAAGATGGTGTTGCGATCGTTGCTCCAGGTAAAGAAACACTTAAGAAGAGCAAGAAATCCGAGTCGGCAAACGCGATACGCGAACAGATCGAGAAAGCTGGATTGCTGTGGACCCTAGTTATTCCAGCGTTTGCCGCGAGCGATGATCTCAGCCGTTCCGCAAGAAGCGAGAAGCAAAAAGTGCAGGAGTTTCTTTCGCGAATCGTCGGAGCCAATGTATGGCAGAACAAAGTCGAGCGTCGCACCATGGGGGCCGCAATTGAGCGAGCCGGTCGCGACGTTGATGCATTGTCGTTCTACGAAAAGTGGCGAGACTCCAACCCTGACCGCCATGATCGCCTCTATTCGGATAATCGTTGGGTCGTTTGCAAGCTCCGGCAAGCTGATCAGCAAGATGCCGAGGGGCAGCGAGATAAGGCAGTCGCATATAGGCAGGATGCAGCAAAGGTAATGAATCGTCACGGATGGACCGAAAGCGACATCGGCGAAGAGTTTCCGCAGCTCGCTCGTGCGACAAGTAAAGCGATCGAAACGAATCCTGTCCCTCAGGCTGCTCAACCTACGACATCCCCAACTTTGGACGGAAGGATGAGAACTGCAAACCTGGGCGTTTTAGAATTAAAATTCATACCTTCAAAGGGATGGGTCAATATTGCAGATGATGATGGGCTTCAAGCTCGAGTGTTTCTCATTGATCGCAAAGCAGAATCGTCGGACGTGAAATTTGCAAGTCCGAATGACAATCAGCTTGTGTGCGATCAATGGAAGTTAAATGTGGAGTGGCTAGCATCTGGACCAATTCGTTTCAGCAAGGGAGATGAGGCACTCGACTTAATTGAGTCCTCCTTCATTCATGCCGCAGACGCTAGTAACCGGCTGCTTTGAGATCCCCGAAGTCGGGTTTGATAAATTCTTCGATGTTTCGTGACGCCAGTATTTGCGAGACAAGACCATGCTAAGCTTGAAGGACTTTCTTCAAATCGCCGAGGCAGCTGAGTATCTTGGCGTTTGTCAAAAACACGCTGCGGAATTCGGGACGCGCCGGCTAAGTCACCGAGTACCGAATCCGAAAGAGCGACGAGAATATCTGCACTTCTGATCGCCGATCCGCATCCAGGTGCGGTTCTCGGGACAAATCGGTAACTGCCATGATGCGGATCTGGACATTAGTTCCCGCCTTGCAGCATCCTATTTGCGAAGAAGCGTTTGCTTTATTACGTTCCATTGCTCCCCAGGATCGCGTTTGGTTGCACTGGGGAATGCCTCAATTGGCGTATCCCATCTTTCGTGATCTCGCATCGACGATCGGCCGACTGTTGAAACTGCAAGAAGAAGTGCTATGGGACAACTCTACCGCCGGCGCGCCACGACCTGGGCGACCGAACCATCAACAAATAGGCCGTGCCTCGCCTAGTCCGAAGCATGGTGGACTGGGAGACGCTAACCAATATTGAATCGACTACTTGGATTTAGACGTCACTTCCTCGTCATTTTTTGCAGGGTCTCGCCTCTCCTTCGTCTTCTCTGAGGACGACTTGTCTGGTTGCTGGTCTTGCGCGGTCTGTGGTTCAACGTGTTTGCGTAGCCCGTTCGTCATGGTTCTCACCTCATTTGAAATGCAGAAAACATAGTCCGTTTTGGACTATTCCTATTTCAACTATACGCTGTGCGGCTTTTGGGGACAAGCGGCGAATGGAAAAATCAATAGTTTCACCTGAATATGGTGTACTGCTTGATCTGTTGAGACAGAGACGAGCAATAACGAGACTTACCCAAGTGGAATTGGCAAAGCGTATCGGTGAAACTCAATCGCGGGTCAGCAAAATCGAGCGGGGCGAGCTTCGTCTGGACGTGATCCAGTTGAGGAGCATCTGCCGTGCAATGGGAATCGACTGGATCAAATTCCTACGAACGTTCGAGAATGAACTCGCAAAGCAACGGTGATCTGCGACTATTGGCTACCGAGAACCTGCCTGCATCGGACATAGTATTTCTGCAGGGTGTCACGAGCTCCCAGCAGAAGCACTGCGAATACAACGACGACTCCGAACAATTCTTCGATCTGAAACTCTCCGTAAATCCAACGAAATGTCGCTGCAAACGGTAACGCAACAGAAAGATTGGCGTGAAATTGGTAGTAGCGGTAATGACCGTTGACCAAAATCGTTAACGCGTTATGGGATTGTTGCAATTGAGCGAAGCCAAGATTGCCAGGCTGGACACCTGTTAGGTGTATCACCGGATCAACAGCAAGCCATCGCACCGTGCTGACAATTACGCCCAATCCTACTGATGCTAAGGTCGCGAAAAGAAATCCGCCAATCGTTGGGCTAGTGGCAACCGATCCTGTCAACCAAGTTGCAATCGTGTCGGAGCCATAGCTGAAGCCAAGCAGGACAATCCAGCCTGGAATCACATAGGCGATTAGAATACCAAAACTGCTTTCGTTAACTTCCATGGCCGAACGCTACCAATATTGGGAACTTTGCGCAACGACAAAAGACAAATGTCGCACATCGTGGCATCGTTTCGGTCGGCAATTCCCATTGTGTCACGGCGTCAAGGTCCGCTGAAGCCTTCGCTGGCTCAGGCTTCTCTCTCGCGATCTCCGATCGCTCGTGACCGCTGCTGCTTTCGCGTTCGCGAAAGACTCCACCTTGACTTGCCGTGAACCAGGGTTGGGCAAGCCGACGGCGGGCTCAATCAATCATCGCTTCGACTGCTGCCGATTCACGGGCGAAGCACTTCCACGGAGGAACATGGCTAGAACCAGAACCAAAAAACTGAAATTTGATGACAACTTCATACGCGAAGTGAACGTTAACTACCGAACGACGACTAGCGAACGAATCAGCATTAAAGCCCCATGGCAAGTGGCTGACTTTGTGCGTTCGGTGATGACGGATAACAGTCGTGAACACTGCGTCGCACTGTATCTCGATGCGTCAAACCAGATCGCAAGCTACTCCATCATTTCGATCGGCGGAGCGAACTCTGCACCCATTGCACCACGCGAGGTTTTTCAGCGGGCGGTGCTGATCGGAGCGATTAGCATCGTATTGGCGCACAACCACCCCAGTGGCTCACTTGAACCAAGCGTCCAAGATCGTGACGTTACCGAACGCATGAGAGAAGCGGGTGGCGTCATGGGAATCAGAATATTGGATCACGTGATTGTGACTGATCAGGGGTTTCGTTCACTCAACGACGGGTTTTGTGGCTGGTAGTCGCGTTCTCACTCCAGCGGGTGAAGCATGGCTTTACCCGCATTTTCCACCGCGTCCCCTGCCTAACGAACAATCAAAGGCGTGCAGCGATCGCGACTGATACGACCTGCTATCGACAGCCAAATCTTTGCCACGGAATTTTGGCATGATGAAACCGAAACCGTGCCCCTCCTTTCGAACCACCAGCCTGTTTGCAATCTACGTTGGCCAAGCTTCAGCTAAGCAGGTCGTTGAATCCGATCGACGAGGCCACATCATTGCTTTCAACCAGAAATCTAATTTTAGTTTTTCGTCGGCTTGTCTCATTGTGCCACGGCATCAAGGTCCGCTGAAGCCCTCGCTGGCTCAGGCTTCTCTCTCGCGAAAGTCCGTTCGCTCAAGACCGCTGCTGCTTTCGCATTCGCGAAAGGCTCCACCTTGATTTGCCGTGGACTGGCTCTTTTCAAGAGCCAACGGCGGGCTTTCTCTATTAAAACAAACAACTCCCTGAAGTGCCGGTTTAGGGAACAGAAAAGGTAATGCAAACATGAAAAAACAAGATGCTATATTGACCATTGACGACTCACTGGAGGCACTTAACGACGCGTTGAAGCAGGGACGTAATGAGATCATCGACCAATATCTCACGGCGACGGCCAGCTTTCATCGGTATTCATTTCGAAACGTAGCGATGATTTACTCTCAGTTTCCGGAGGCCACTATTGTCGCAGGTTACAACGCTTGGAAGAAACGTTGTCGATGGGTCAAGCCGGGTGAATCAGGAATTGCGATCTTTGCTCCAATGGCGTCCCGGAAGTCTGACCATTCGGCTAGTGACCGTAAGGGCGACGAGGCGCAGACGAACAGTGAGTCAGAGAACGTGTTCGGATTCCGGGTGGTTTACGTGTTCGACGTTTCCCAGACCGATGGCGATCCGGTAATCGAACCTGCTCCAATACTCGGCGAACCGGGACATAAATTGGACG
>CAXBHV010000394.1:0-6361 GCA_963974855.1 uncultured Rhodopirellula sp.
CAGGGCCATGTGCTTTGGCTTGCCCGAGAGTCCGCGGTGGTTAATCGGTTACAAAGAAGATCGCGAGGGTGGCACCGCGGTTTTGCGGTTGATCCATCCGGACGCTTTGGAGGGGGACATCGAAGCGAAGGCGGACGAGATCTCAGCGGTTGCTCATGAATCATCCAGCACAGGTGGATTCTGGACCGCTCGTCTCAAGACTCCGATCCTACTCGCGTTTCTAATCGCTTTCTTCAATCAGTTATCCGGCATTAACGCCATTCTGTATTTCGCACCTCGCATTTTTGAACTGAGCGGTTTGGGCGAGAAGGCGGCACTGCTACAGTCCATTGGTATCGGTGTTACCAACTTGATCTTCACTTTCATCGGCTTGTGGCTGATCGACCGTTTGGGCCGCAGGACGCTGCTTACCATCGGATCATTCGGCTACATCGCGTCGTTGGGACTTTGCGCGTGGGCGTTCTTCGCGGAGAACTATGCCATTGTACCGGCTTGCATCTTTGCATTCATCGCGGCACACGCGGTGGGCCAAGGTGCGGTGATCTGGGTTTTTATTTCCGAGATCTTTCCTAATCGCCACCGCGCCCAGGGGCAATCGCTCGGCAGTTTTACGCACTGGATTTTTGCCGCGTTGCTCACGATGTTCTTTCCATCGATGGTCACCGCTTTTGCTCCCGGGTACGTTTTCTCCTTCTTCTGCTTGATGATGGTGTTGCAACTTGTCTGGGTGAAAACCATGGTGCCGGAAACAAAGGGGCGACCACTGGAGCAAATTGAACACGAACTTGGGATGGCGGAATGAAGCGGCATCCTGCGTTTGCTCACCTCCGGGGCCGCAATGAGCTTCCCCGACGATCTCAAACAATCCGCATCGCAGGCAACTAATGAGAGTGCAGTTTTGCGATATCAACGATTTGGAAATAACTCATGAAGCCTCATTATTTATTCACGTTGTCTGTGTTGTGTCTACTCGCATGCCGGGGGCCGCTGCGAGCCGACGACGTTTTAGTAGCCGATTTCGAATCGGGAACGTATGAAGGTTGGACCATCACCGGCGAAGCATTCGGTGACGAACCGGCTAGCGGAACACTGACAAATCAAAAGGCGGTCTCCGGATTTCGCGGCAGTCGATTGGTGAACACCTTTCAAGGAGGTGATGCGTCGGTTGGAACTGCAACGAGCTCCGAGATCACGATCCAGCGTTCTTACATCGCCTTCCTGATTGGGGGCGGTCCACATAAAGAGACGGTCGGCATCGAATTGCTGGTAGACGGAAAACGCCTGCGCGCCGCAACGGGACCGGAATCGGAAGAACTCGAGTGGTCATCCTGGGACGTGACCGAGTTTGCAGGAAAGCAGGCCCGACTCAGGATATTTGACAGGGCGACCGGCGAATGGGGGCACATCGCCGTTGACCACATTATCCAGACAGATCTGGCGCCCAAGCGATTTGACCTCCAATACAAGCTTGCCGAATATCGGCAAGCCGCTGAGTATCTGAATGAACCGCTTCGTCCGCAGGCGCATTTCACTCCGGAAATCAACTGGATGAATGACCCCAACGGACTGGTGTTTCATAACGGTGAGTATCACTTGTTTTATCAGTACAACCCCGCGGGCAATTCATGGGGTCACATGAGTTGGGGGCATGCTGTCAGCCGAGATCTGACCCATTGGAAACACTTGCCGCTGGCGATACCAGAAGAAGATGGCGTGATGGCGTTCAGCGGTTGCTGCGTTGTCGATTACAAGAACTCATCCGGATTCGGCGATGGCAAAAACCCGCCAATGGTTGCTGTTTACACCGGCCATGGTCACGGCAAACAGGTTCAGAATTTGGCGTACAGTATCGACGATGGCCGCACTTGGACTCAGTACGCCGAGAACCCGGTCCTGGACATTAACATTCCTGACTTTCGTGACCCCAAAGTCTTCTGGCACGCACCCAGAAATCGCTGGGTAATGGTCGTTTCGCTGGCTGTCGACAAAATTCTGGTGTTTTATGCGTCGAGCGATCTAAAGAGCTGGGAAGAACTCAGCCGCTTTGGGCCCGCCGGCACGACGGGGAAATCGAATTGGGAATGTCCCGACTTGTTTGAACTGCCTGTCGAAAATGAACCGGGAAAAAAGTTGTGGGTTCTGGAAGCCGACATGGGTGACGGTAGCATCGCCGGTGGCAGCGGAGGTGAGTACTTTGTCGGTCACTTTGACGGCACGACATTCACCGCCAATCAGGATGCTCGTTGGGTCGACTTTGGCCGAGATTTCTATGCTCCGGTCAGCTGGTCAGACATTCCGGAATCGGATGGACGACGAATCTGGATTGGCTGGCTGAACAACTGGGAAACGTGCCTAGTGCCGACAGCACCCTGGCGCAGTTGCATGTCGGTCCCTCGTACGTTGAGCCTGCGTAAGGTGCCGGCGTTCGACGTCACAGGAGACCCCATTTACACACTGGTGCAGCGACCGGTGAAAGAACTTCGCCAACTCCACGCGAACACACTGACTCTAAACACCGATGCGGCGACCTGGCCTCCTGTTGCCGTCACGAAACGGGGCGACCTGAGCGACATGAACTTTGTTCTTGAAACAACCTTGCAACCCGCGGCGGCGCGATCGTGTGGCTTTCGTATTCGAACGGGCGAGGATGAGTTTACGGAGGTCGGCTATGACCGTGAACCGGGCGTCGTCTACGTGGATCGAAGGAAATCCGGAAACGTCGACTTTCACAAGGCATTCGCGGGACGCCACGAGGCACCAGTCCGTCTGATCGACGGTGAAATCACACTGCAAATAATTGTCGACCGATCGTCGATCGAAGTCTTTGCAGGCGATGGCGAAGCGGTCATTAGCGACCGGATTTTCCCAACAGCGAATCATCCGATGATCGAGGTCTTTGCCGGCGACGAATCCGCAAGAGTCACAGACACCACCTTGCAGCAGCTCAAATCGATTTGGCGAAAGTGAATTCTATTTCCTGATATTCAAGCGAAACTCGCGTCAAAACGTTCTGGTTAGAATGTCTATGAGTCTTTAAAATAGCTCCTCTCTTTAAAAGCACAGCGCAGCAAAAACTGCACACCAGAAAATGTCTAGAGTGCGAAGCCAGCCTTACCGGCCTCGGCAATCCGGCGCGCGGAGGTTGCATCGACTTCAGCAGATAGCGGTTGATGCTAACTCGCGTCGGTGAGATTGACCTCCGTTGTTATGTACTGTGCACAATCAATTGCGTCCTTGTACACCGGCGTCGGATACTGAATCGCGATTCCGTTGCATCCCTGGAAGGGGCGACGGGATTTGAACTCGCTAAATGGTTCCCGAGCAAGAGGTTACGGAAGAGGATGGTTCAAGACAGCGAGATTCAAGCATGCGTTTGAACTGACATGACAAGCGAAGAAAACAGCATAAATTGTTGCTATTCAACGAGAAACAGCTCGCCGCGAATCAACGCGACGAACTATCTATCTTGTGAGTCGGGGCGACAAGACACCGTTAGAACTTTTTCGGCGCGGCGTCGTCGAGCTGCAAACATCGCAACCCCAATGTCTGCGGCCAAGTTGCGACAGTATTAGCTTGATTCGTAAGCGAAACCCACCAGCCCAATTGCACGGGCGATTTCGCACCCGCTCGTTAATCAGCCCCCGCCATCCAACGCGTTCATCGCGTGATTACCCGCGTCATTGCGTTGCTGTTGTCCAATCAACGGCACGCTTCCCGACAATGAGTTTACATGAAGTGGGCGTGCCAGCCCCTGCCTGCAAGTGCGATGCGACCAATCGAGAATCGTATCTGCCGGCCTGACTTGTAACGCATGCAACAAAACGTATATCACATTAATTCAAGAGGCTGGAACGCTACTTTCCGGTGAGTTTGGCGAGCATGCGGATCAGGTTGGCACCGTCAATCGGTTTGGCAATATGGTCGGTACAGCCAGCTTGCAGGCAGTGTTCCCGGTCACTGATCATCGCATTGGCAGTGAGCGCGATAATCGGTGCGGTGAAGCCACTGTCACGCAGTCTCTTCGCCGCTTCATAGCCGTCCATCACAGGCATTTGCATGTCCATTATCACGGCGTCGATCGGTTCGCCCGCTTGTTGTCGACGGGCAATCAACTCGACCGCTTCGAGTCCGTTGTCCGCCGTGACGACCGTGCCACCAGCTCGCTCGATAAAGTGCTGGGCCAGGAAACGGATGTCGCGACGGTCGTCCACAACCACAATGGTTGCGTTGAGCCGAATGTCGGCCGCCGATGTTTCAGCAGTCTCTGCTGCAACAACTTCGAGGGTTTCCAGCTCGTTCCCCTCGACGTGACCGCAATCGATAACGACCGTGAACGTGCTGCCTTCGCCGGGTGTGCTTGTTGCGGTCAAATCACCCCCCAAAGCTTGTGCCAACCGACGACTTATGGTTAGCCCTAGCCCGGTCCCGCCGTATTGGCGAGTATGAGAAGCGTCGGCTTGTACGAATGGCTGGAATAGCTGTTCGATCTGCTCGATTGTAATACCAATACCAGTATCAATAATTTCAAACTGGATTTGGCACAAGGTTTCGCGCGCCGTCACGACGCCCGTTGTCTCATTGGAGGTACAGGGTGCTGCCACTAAATCGGCTGCGTCAGCGACATGTCGGATGATGATGCGGATCGAACCTTCGCGGGTGAACTTGATCGCGTTTCCGACTAGGTTAAGCAAAATCTGACGAAGCCGTAGCGGATCGGTCTGAATGATTCGCGGCAGTTTACCCACGAATTCGACCTCTAACGCGAGTCCTTGTCCTTCGGCACGCATGGACATCAATCGCGTCACGTCGCTAACGAGCACGTCCAGTCGCACCGGCTCGATATTGATCCGCATTTGTCCTGCGTCAATCTTCGAAAGATCTAGTATGTCGTTGATAATCTCCAACAGGAAGCCACCGTTGCGTCGGATCGTTTCGAGGCTTGATGCATGCTCGGTGCCTGCAAGATGTTCAACCAGTAGATCGGTGTGCCCGAGGATGGCAGTCATCGGAGTACGAATCTCGTGGCTCATATTAGCAAGGAAATCGCCGCGAGATTGGTTCGCATCTTGCGCAATCTGTTTCTCTTTCTGAAGTGATTGCTCAAAGTTTATTCGTTTGGTCACGTTCTCGAAAAGAATTGCGATGTGATTCTCGCCCGGTTCGTCGATCCGGAAGGCATAGACGTCGAAGTAGCTATTGTCCAGTTGAGCAGCACGCTGCGTGAACCGCTCGGGGGTGCCCGTTTTGGCGACTCGACCGAACGTCTCGAACCAGTGGTCTTCTAGATCCGGAACAACCTCGCTGAATCGCTTGCCCACCACATCGGTCAAGCCAGTTTGAACTGAAAAGGCCGGATTGACATCAAGGTACTCAATATCGACCGGCTTGTCTTGTTCGTCAAACAAGACTTTGAGCAAGCAAAAACCTTCGTCTACTGTGTTAAACAGCGACCGATACCGCTGCTCGAATCGACGGTGTCCGGTCGTTTCCAAGGTTACACCCGACATTGCTTTCGGCCGACCATCGTTGTCATAGGTCACACGTCCGCGATCGTACACCCAATGTATGCTCCCATCGGCCCAGCGGACACGAAGTTCGACGTCCAGCACGCCGCTGCGTAATGCGGTTTTGATCGCCTCGTCCAGCAGCGGTTGATCCTCGGGCAGCAATTGCTCGCGAAACGACTTCAGACTCCACTCTACTTCGCCGGCCTCACGGCCAAAAATTTGATTGTGGCGTGTGTTGGTGCGTGCCATGCCACTGACGACATCAAGTTCCCAAACGCCCATCTTGGCCGCCTCTAGGGCAACTTCCAATCGCTCCTTAGTCTGCTGCAATTCCAGTTCCGCCGCCTTACGCTCCGAAAAGTCGACGAACGTAATCACGACCCCCTCGATCCGATCGTCAGTACTGCGATAAGGCGACACGCGGCTGAGATACCAGCGTCCCTGTTCATCGCAAACCTCGCGGGAGATCGGAATTAACGCTTTGAGCACTTGCTCAGCGTCGTCGAGCAAATTGAGATAACCCAGTCGGCTCGTAAAGTCGCCCAGCGATCTACCGCGATCAGCGATTCGGATGTTGAACAGTTCACCGATTTTGGGTGTGAACCGCACGATCCGAAGCTCGCGATCGAGAAACAACGTAGCGACATTGGTGGATTTGAGCAGGTTTTGCAGATCGCCGGACAACTGCTTTAGTTCATCCAAGCGATGGCGGTTCTCCTGGTTGAGCGTCCGCAGCTCTTCATTCATGCTCTGCAATTCCTCCTTACTCGTTTCGAGTTCTTCCATCGTCGAGCGAAGTTCTTCGTTGGTCGATTGCAGTTCTTCGTTGGATGCTTTCATCTCTTCGCGGCTGG
>CAXBHV010000395.1:0-6357 GCA_963974855.1 uncultured Rhodopirellula sp.
TAACCGTAACCGCGACCAAAGTTGCCATAGTACGGCTGTCCGCCATAGCGGTAATACGAATTTCCGTACTGAGGACTACGGTACAACGGCGAGCGATACTGGGATTGGTAACGGTTTCGCCAATCGTTGTTGTTGTAATTGTTCCAACTCTGATTGCGATTCCAGTTGTTGCCTCGGTTGCTGTAACCTCGGTTGTAGGTTCCTTGATGGCCCCCACGCTGCACAACCAACATCGTGCCGTTGGAACCCTTGGTAGGAACCTTCATCGAGAGGTCATCGCTGTCGGCACCCTGGGCTTGCTGACCGTCCTGTTGCCCCTTCAATTCGCTGATCTGCTGTTGCAGCTCGCGGATTTGGCGACGCATTTCATCCAGCGTTTCATCGGTCAAGTTGCTCTCGCCTCCGGAGCCGCTTTGCCCTGAGGCGGATTGCGAATCGTTAGGATACGTGAGGATGTGGATATGACGCAGGAACCGCATTGGGGCTTGATGCACATGGCCCAACTTCACCGGTATCTGCTGCTCTTTCCCATTCCGATTGATCGTCAATTGCAGATCGGAACCAGGCCCAGAATCTTCGACGCTCTCCATAAGAGACTGTATGTCGGAAACCTTCTTGCCACTTTGTTTGGTGATCGTGTCGCCTTCCTGCAATCCGGCTTCGGAGGCGGGGCTATCACTGACCCTCTTCGTCGGCGGGGGCAAGCATCACGCCCAGCCAAGCCTTGTGGCTTTCTGGTGGCTGCTCGGCTTGGGAGGCGAGCGTCAACTGCTCGCTCATTTCCTCGCCTTCCCGCCAGAACTTCACTGAAACCTGCTTCCCAGCCTTCATTTTTTTCACCGCGTCGGTCAACTGCTGCGGTGAACTGAACTGCTGCCCATCAACCGACAGAATATAGTCGCCCTGGCGAATTCCTGCTTCGTCCGCAGGACTGCCATAAACGGTGTCCTCCACACACACACCCTTGCCGGGGCACGACCCCACGACGACGCCTAGGGCGGGCGACTCCTGCTCGGCGTGCTCGGAATGTTGCTGTTGCGAGTGACTTGCGTTCCCGCCGGTCGACTTGGCTCCCGCCTGATCGCCGGCAGAACTTTTGGAAGCGTCAGTTTGTTGCTGCGATTGCTGACTCCAGGCGACTTGGCTTGCACTGCCGAAAAGCATCGCAGAGGCAGCCACGGTTGCAGAGGCATACGGCTTGAGATTTGCAAAGAGTTTCCGAATGGTCATTTGAACTCACTCCTTCGTTGGGATAGAAATTAGCGGTACAGCCAGGATTCAATCCACACGTTGTCAAGCATCCTGTGGAAAGGTCGTGCTGCATTACAAGGCTAGACATGTGAGGGCAAGCCATGTGCCAATCACAAACGATCCGATGATAAGAAAGGGGTGATGATTCTCATCAGTTCTCGTCACTATGAACGTACAGGTGGTTTACGATGCCCTGTACACCATCGACTCGTCGCACGGTTTCTTGCGCCAACTGCTTCAGGAAGTACGAAGACACTTCGCCCGAAAGCCGCAGGATACCTAATTGGCTGCACTGGCAAGATTGGCTGCACTGGCAAGTAATTTGGCAAAGGGCACGCCGTCCGCTCTGAAGTAGGCATTCCTGCGCACGGCTTTCCAGCATGTTGGTCGCTCGGCAATCAGCTTGTGGTTGCAAATGAACGGTTGATGGCTGGCTCATTGCTACACCCCTTCTCTTTTTTAAATAAATCGCCCGCTAATCAGCAACGGTTGAACCGGTGATCAGCTCCGCATCTGCTTTTTCACAAGCCTCATCGAGGTACTCGAATTCGAGTGTCGAATGCTCGATACCGAAGTTGTCAGCCAGCGATGTTTTGATCTGATGTTTAATCGACTGCAAATTGTTCGCCCGTTTGCGATCAATCACCACATGGGCCTCCAAAGCTCGGTTATGTTCATCGAGTTCCCATACATGCAGGTGATGAACACTTTCTACTGCGTCCATCGAGCACAGATTTTCGACCAGAGAATCGACGTCCAAGTCAGGTGGCGTGCCTTCCATCAAGATTCGCATCGCTTTGGGCAGCATCGCGTAAACCTGATACAGGATGTAGGCGGAGAGAATCAGCGTCAGCACGGGATCGACCCACAACCAGTCGAGCCAGATGATCGCAGCCGCACCGATCAAGACCGCGACTGAACCAGCGGCATCCACAATGTTGTGTACAAAAGCAGTGCGAACGTTCAGCGAACCACGACTCATCGCCCACAGCAGCAGTGCGGTGCCGACATCGATCACCAATGCCACAATCGAGGCAGCCGCCATCAGCCACCCGGTGATTTCCTGAGGCTCGAAAAATCGGCTGATACCCTCGTAAACCAAGTACAGTCCGATCACGGCCAGCAGGGTCAAGTTAATGACGGCCCCCAACAACTCTGCCCGCCGATAGCCGAACGTGAACCGCTCGTTCGCTTTTTTCTTCGCGATTCGACGAGCAATGTAGGCAATCAGCAAGGCGTTGGCATCGTTGAAATTGTGAGCAGCATCGGAGAGTAACGCGACACTGCCGGACATCACGCCAGCGACCACTTCGGTGACGGTCAGGATGTGATTGATGATAACGGCCCAGATCAGACGCAGATCACTGACACCCTGCAGGTCGTCGGCGCGAGTCAAACCGTGGCTGTGGCCGGACTGTCCCTGGCGGTTTTCCTCGTGATTGCGTTGTTGATCGGAACGGTCCATGTTTTGCTGTCTTAGCGTTTGTTTGATGGAAATTGCTGGCCAGCGAAAACACACCTCAACCCATCGAGGCGATCGCAAACCAGCCGATTCGGCAAAGTAAGCAGCAACTCCTGCGCCGCAAAGGCTCATTTATCATCGCACTCTCGCCACGCTTTCCGCGTACAATGGAGTGATGACCAAGGAATGCCGTTCACCGAACACGTTTTACCAACTCCGCTGGGTGCCCCAATGAAATTCAACTATAAACGACTCGCCTTTGTCGCGGCTGTCTCATCGGCAATGATCGCCTGCTCGCCAGCATATGCTCAGCATGGCGGGCATGGTGGAGGGCACGGCGGCGGACACGGTGGGATAGGACATAGCATCGGCCACGGTGGAGGGCACAGCATCGGACATGGTGGGATAGGGCACAGCATTGGACATGGAATTGGCCACAGTCTTGGGCATAGCATTGGGCATGGAATAGGCCACAGCATTGGGCATGTGGGCAGTCACTATGGTGGTCATGTCGGAATCGGACATGTCGATTATCACTCGGGATATCATGGCGTGGGACATCATGGTTTGGGGCATCACAGCTACTATCCCCACGTCGATATTCATGCGACGCCTTACTACTCGGGCTACGGTTATTCGTCAGGGATTGTAACGCCTTATTACGACTACTATGGCCAGTCACCGTCAGGGATTGTGTCACCGGGGATCGTGAATGCCGCGCCGAGCGCTTCATCCTACACCGTTGCCAAGCCCGCGATTTCTGCCGCTCCAGGCCCAAGTGTCCCGGTGGATTCGGCTGACTCCAATTCCTTCAGGGTTCGCGCCGAAGCGGCATTTCGCAACTCGAACTACGACGAAGCGGCACGGCTATCCAATCATGCGTTGGTGGATTCTCCCCAAGACGGGAAGCTGGTCCTGTTCTTTGCGCAAACCTTGTTCGCCATTGGCGATTACCAGGGTGCAGCGTCAGCGATCCATCGCGCCGCATCGTTGCTCGATCCCGAGCAATGGGGCTATGTCGTCGAGAACTACTCGCAGTATTACCGAGGCAACGGCTACGTCGATCAGATGGCTCGGCTGAATGAATTCATCAAGTCCAATCCTGATGCTGCTTCTGCTCGATTTGTGCGTGGATATCAGTTTGGTTTCCTCGGGCAAACCGAAGTCGCGATCCGTGATCTGAATCGTGCTTTGGAACTAGAGAGCCGCGACCAATTGGCTGCTGAACTCGTCAGCCGATTCGGCGGCGCACCGGTGGGCACGTCGTCTGATTCCGTGCAACGTGCTGGTCAACTCGAAACTCGCCAGACACAAGAACCAATTCAAATGGATTCGCCACCACCGGTGCTGTAAACATTCAACGAAAGTTCAAGTAAACTTCAAGTGGTCTCTCATTCGCGGAAAATGTCAATGAAATCGTAAGCGAGCGCCCGATGGGAGGGTGATCTGACGCAGGGTCGAGGCCACCTTGACACCGCCAGTGGTGTGCTGCGCGGCACGCCCTATCCATACAAAACGCGATTCGAGCGTGAAAGCGGAACCAATCCCGAGGAACTGATTGCCGCCGCCCACGCGGGCTGCTTTTCGATGGCTTTGTCGATGATTCTGGGGCAAGGCGGCTTCGCAGTCAGCAACATCGAAACCGAAGCGGAAGTGACACTCCAAAAGCAGTGCGATGGTTTTGCCATTACCCAAGTCCATTTGGAGGTTCAGGCGACCGTTCCCGGTGTAACGGCCGAAGATTTCCAGACTGCCGCTCATCAAGCCAAGACCGGTTGTCCAGTTTCAAAAGTGCTCAACGCCGAGATCACCATGGAAGCTCGATTGATCGATATTGGTTAATTGAATTCGACGATTCGGCAATATCCCCGTGCGATACTTAATTAATTGTGACAAAACGGCGTTAGCATCATGCTAATCAGTTCAAGCTACTGCGGCGTCGATGTCGATGTGTCCTCAGTGAGAAGTGACCTGCAAATGAGCATCGCGAGGGGCGCCCCATGGGTATTCGTATTGTATGTGTTGTCGTGCTACTCGTCGGTTTGACCGGCTGTACACATGTCCAACTGCGTCGCAATACGATCAGGCAGTCAGCGACTCTCACCGACATTTACGAACAGCAAGTTCTCGATAATTTGGCGATGTTCGTCCACGATCAAGGTGCTTTGCCATTCTTTGCCTATCCCAATTCAGGAGGGTCAGACGTCAGCGATTCCTTGGGTGGCGATTGGACACTGGGTTTTGATCGCGCGGGATTTGCATCTGGGGGTTTGGGGCAGAACTCGGGACGAGATATGTCCGAGTCCTGGGTACTTACTCCGGTTTATGACCCACGGCGACTCGAACTGATGCGATGCGTTTACAAACAGGTCGTCGCAGACGCAGGTATTCGCGAATTAGACCAAACCAATGATGCGTGTGAGCTTCTACAACGTCAGTTCTACTTGGGAGCCGTCAACGGAATCTCGGTTCAAGAGTTCACTCAGCAGACAGGTCGCACCACACCGGCAAGCTTGAATCCCTGCCAATGGTTTGGGTACGGTTCGGAGCCTCCCAGCGGCCACGGTCCTTGCTGTCGGAGTGGCGAATATTGTGGAACTCACGTATGGGTGCTTCCGGGTGGAAGAGAAGAACTCTCCAAGCTGACCATGATCATTTTGGATTACGCATTCAACGTCTCCGCCATCTCGACGGAACCCAGCCAAGAAGTCGTTCTATACTTTGACAGCAACGGCCAGCCAACCACTGAAGATAAAGCCAATCGCGTCATTCGCCGCATCGAGTCGGTTCGCCAGGATGTCACTGAAACATCAAGCAGCAACGGAGGCAACTCGTCCGTTCGAGTTCGAGCAATCGAACTACCTCCAATCGCGCCTGCCGACACGAACACATTCAGTCCACAGAAATTAGACCTTCAGCTAAGGCTTCTCTCCCCTCGGTAGATTGATTTTGGATATGAGGATGGAGCCAACTTTAGAATGTTGATTTTCTACCCTAATCTAACGAGGCAACGACTTCTCGGTTGGCCCGCGTCCCCAAGGATCGCCAGATTTTCCGGTCGATCGAATCGGTAATAAAATGACATGAACCGTCGACGAATCCGGTTTGCACGCCGCCCGTGTGATAGCTACGTGACGTGACCGCTGCGTAGGTCGGATTCGTGATCGTTTTTCCTTCTCGTGAAGAATTAAAATCGACGTCGTACTGGGCACCGCCGGACGTGTAAAGGACCTTCGTATTCGGAGTGAATGCCGTCGTGAAGCCCGACTGGTGAGCACGAGAATCGGTCCACTCGGTGTGCCCCGAATTGACTTTGAAGTTTCCGCCGTAGCTCAAGACTTCCGTTGGCAACGATGGCGTTGCTACACCCAAGGTGGCGGGGTTCAGTGCGTCACGAAGGTATGGATTGAATGCCTTCACCTCAGCGACTGCCAGGGTACTGCTTGCTCCATCAAGGACGTCGCGGAAACCGGTTTTGCTGTTCGGAAACACCAAGCCAGTACCCGTCTTTTTGCTGACCGGATCATAGATAAACCATTCGCCCATGTTGACGCCGTAGCTCAGAGGGTAGTGAGCAAAATCCGGATCGGAAGCAGATGGATCGGGGCGAGATTGATCGTTGATTTCACTGGGGCACAGATAAG
>CAXBHV010000396.1:0-6346 GCA_963974855.1 uncultured Rhodopirellula sp.
CCAATGGGTCGGCTGAGTCACCCGGGCCGCAAGCCACTGATCGAAGTCACACTGAAACCGGGAACCGTCGTTCAACCGGCCTGGCCGTTCGCCCGTTACTGCGATGAATCGGTTGCCGATGCACTTGCGGAAGATCCACAAAACTCGCGAGACCGACTCGCGGCCCTCGTGACCGCTCCGCAGAACGAACGTTTTGCCCAGGTGATGGTCAACCGCGTCTGGCAGCGACTGATGGGACGCGGTCTGGTCGCCAGTGTGTCCGATTGGGAAAAGGGCGGTCCTTCGCATCCAGAATTGCTACGTTGGCTCGGGCACCAATTTGTTGCGTCCGGATATGACATGCAGGCCGTCAGTCGACTGATCCTGAACTCGCATGCCTATCAACGGGCGACCGATCCGACACTCCGCGAAACCAGTCCCCTGTTTATCGCGCCGGCACCGCGGCGATTGACGGCCGAGCAGATTGTCGATTCGGTTTTCCACGCGACCGGTACTCCGTTTGATCTGGAAGAAGTCAGTTTGGACATCGACAGCGTTCGAGCGGTCGCGACCACCATCACGTTAGGCAAAGCACGACGGTGTTGGATGCTTGCATCGAGTTCAAACGAACGTGATCGCCCCAGTTTGTCACTGCCACGGATCACCGCCGTCACCAGCGTTTTGAAAACTTTCGGCTGGCGTGGGGCACGCCAGGATCCACAAAGTCTTCGCGACACCGAATCGAACATTCTGCAGCCCGCGATCCTCGCCAATGGCGTGATGAGTATTTGGTTAACGCGGCTCAGTGACCGACACGGAATCACACAGCTCGCACTGGAGGATCAGTCGGTTGAACAACTTGTCGATCGTGTTTTCCTCAGACTGCTGACGCGGAAGCCGTCCAGCGAAGAAAAAGAGCGTTACGTCCGTTTCCTGTCCGATGGCTACGACACTCGCGTGATCCCCGAATCACAACGAGTCCGGCCGACACCCGGCAAACGCGAGCCTGTCCGTTATGTCAGTTGGTCCAACCACGTCGATGGCCCTGCCAATACGCTGGCGGTGCAAAAGGAAGCCGATGCTCGCCGCGGCGACCCGGCAACCAATGCCTTAAACAATGACTGGCGTCTCCGCATGGAAGACATGCTGTGGGCCGTCCTGAATTCGCCCGAATGGGTTTATACGCCGTAGGAAATCCGTAGCGAAACTCGCCAAGAGTTTCGAGTTATTAATGCACCGCGAAATGTTGAAGTGCGTTTTTTAGCCACGGAGTGGCGACAGCAAGTAGCCTGGGGCGTAAGCCCCAGGTAACGAAGAAAACAATGAAACAAAGCCCCGGAGGGGCGACAGAAAATAAGATGGTCGATTGCTGCCGCCCCTCCGGGGCTCCGGTGACGTGTGATGCTGAAAACCTGGGGCTGACGCCCCAGGCTACATGCTGTCGTGCCTCCGGCACTTCAAAACTTACGCGTCCGCTTACAAAACCAACAAAAGTCTACGCGACTTTCGCTACGACTGGACTCCACCTGGATACTCTTATGAAACGACGACACTTCCTTGCACAAACCGGCGCACTGGCCGGAGCCGCGCTCGTTGGACGTCCGTCGCTTGCGTCGGAGGTGCTCGCATCGCCGACCGCGATCAATGTCCCCACGGGCAAAGCCGAGCACGTGGTGTTCATCTGGTTGGGCGGAGGGATGGCTCAGGTCGATACGTTTGATCCAAAGAATCGCGGCAACTCCAAAGCGTCGCCAAAGCTCGCTGGCTCGGAATACGACACGATCGACACCGTCGTACCAGGAGTGAAGTTCTGCGAACACTTGCGCCGCACCGCGAAGCTCGCTGATCGCATGACCGCTATCCGCACGGTCAATCATCATCTAGTCGACGAACACGCCTTCGGCACCAACTTCGTCCATACCGGCCGTCTGATCAGCGGCAGTGTGACGTATCCCTCGATCGGTTCCATCATCGGCCATGTTCGCGGCGCCGCGAACCCGGACGTCCCGGCGTACATGTTGATCGGTTATCCCAACGTCAGCCGCGGTCCTGGTTTTCTAGGTGCCAAGGCGGGTTACGTTTACCTTGTCGATACCGATAGCGGCCCCGCTGGTTTCTCTCGCCCCGAAGACGTAACGGCACTTCGCGTCCAGCGGCGTCAGCAATTGCTTCAACCCCTGACCGACCGCGTCCCGGACGACTCGGTCATCTCGCAGTACCGTACCGCTCAAGCCGAAGCTCTACGGTTGGCTGGCCCAGACTTCATGCGTCATTTCCGCCTGGAGGATGAGCCCGACGATTTACGGAATGCCTATGGGGGCGAGTTCGGTCAGCGTTGCCTGTTGGCCCGTCGCCTGGTGCAGGCCGGCGTGCGCTTCGTCGAAGTCTCACACAACCTGAACTTCATCAACGGCACCGGTTGGGACACCCACAACGAAGGCCAGCAGAACCAGCATCTGCTGATCAATGAACTTGATACCGCATTGTCAGCCCTGATGAGCGACCTCGAGAAACAGGGCATGCTCGACAAGACGCTGGTCGTGATCGGCACCGAGTTTGGTCGTCCCGCTGAATACGATGCTCGCGGTGGCCGCGGACATCAGGGCAGTTGCTTTAGCCTAGTCCTCGCCGGCGGCGGACTGAAGCATCAGGGCGCCTACGGAGTGACCGACGAACGCAGTAAGAAGATCATCGAGAACCCTGTCTCTGTCCCCGACTTTCACGCCACGATCCACGCCGCGCTCGGCATCAATCCGGCCCACGAACTGTTCGACGGCTCACGCCCGATCCCGATCACCGACCAAGGAAAGCCCATCACCGCGTTGTTCAGTTAAGGAGTATGTGGGATAGGCTTCCAGCCTGTGATGCCCCCTGGTTCCCAGGCTCCTGCCTGGTAACCCAATGAATTGCAGGCTCCCGCCTGCCGTGCGAGAAAAGACGAGGCGGAAGCTTCGAAACCACATGTGGGATAGGCTTTCAGCCTGTGATGGTGGAAACGACAGGCTGGAAGCCTATCCCACACTTACAACGCGATATCTTGGATGAACCGAGTTGAATCAATGACCTGCCTGAAGAAACTATCACTGTTATCGATCGCGTTTGCACTCTTCTTCACCGCGGGCGCGATTGACAATGCCGCCTTGGCTGACGAACCGCTCACGCCGCAGCAACTGCAATTCTTTGAAAAGCATGTTCGACCACTGTTGAGCGAACAGTGCTACAAGTGCCATTCGGAAAAGTCGTCCAAGGGAGGTCTGCGTGTCGATTCACGCAGCTCGCTGTTGTTGGGAGGCGAATCAGGATCAGCCATCGAACCCGGGGATCCTGATGCCAGTGTGCTGATCGAGGCGGTGCGCTACGAAACGTTCGAGATGCCGCCCTCGAAAAAGTTAAGCGATCAGCAGATCGAAATTCTTGCCAAATGGATTCAGATGGGGGCTCCTTGGCCGGGTGACCACGGCGACGTCGTGCGGCGTCCCGAAGGCAAGACGTTCACGGACGAGGAACTCAATTGGTGGGCCTTCCAACCCGTGACCGATCCCGTTCCGCCGACACAGCTTTCGCAGCCCGATTGGTGCCGCAACGAGATCGATCAATTCATCGCAGCGGATCTCGATCGCCAGCAACTCGTCCCTGCACCCGAAGCAGATCGAGCAACGTTGTTGCGTCGCCTGTATTTCGATCTCATCGGGCTGCCCCCAACACCTGAGGAAGTGCGGGCGTTTGAACGAGACACTGACCCGCAGGCCTACGAGAAGGTCGTTGACGAATTGCTGGATCGCCCAGAGTACGGCGAACGATGGGCACGTCATTGGTTGGATCTAGTGCGATACGCGGAATCCGACGGTTACCGCGCGGACCGCGGCCGTCCCCAAGCATGGCGGTATCGCGACTATGTGATCGATTCTCTGAACGAAGACAAACCCTACGACCAGTTTGTTCAGGAACAGTTGGCGGGGGATGAACTCTTCCCCGACGATCCCGCGGCTCTGATCGCCACCGGATTTATGCGACACGGGATTTTTGAGTACAACGTGCCTGATATCCGCGGCCAGTGGGACAGCATTCTTAATGAGCTCACTGATGTGACAGGCGATGTCTTCTTTGGATTCGGTTTCCAGTGTGCCCGCTGTCACGATCACAAATTTGATCCGTTGTTGCAAAAGGATTACTTTCGACTGCGAGCTTTCTTTGAAGCCACGCTCCCTCGCGACGATGTGATTGCGGCAACCCCCGAAGAAAAAGCAGCGTACGCGGTGCAAGAGACGGTTTATCTAGAGAAGACTCGTGAGCTTCGAGAGCAACTCGATGCGCTGCTCGAAAAGCCGCTGCAAGCTGTCTTTGATGCGACCACCAAACGGTACCCCGATGATTTGATGGAGATCATTCGTAAGGATCCGAAGGAGCACACACCCTACGAAAAACAGCTCGTGGCATTCGCCAACCGGTTGATTCGTCACGACCAACGAGGTGTCGATTCCCGTGCGAAAGACGATGCGAAGGATCAAATCCTGGCTCTGCGACGAGAACTGGCGAAATATGATTCGTTGAAACCCAAAACCTTGCCGCAGCCGATGACAATTACGGATGCCGGCAGCATTGCTCCACCAACAATCATTCCCAAGCGAAAGACAGAGGTGGCGCCGGGCTTCCCGACAATCATGGAGCCCGAAGTTCCCACGATCACGCCACCGGAAAACGTTCCTAATACAACCGGACGGCGATCCGTGCTCGCCAAATGGCTGACTCGTCCCCAGAATCCATTGACAACACGTGTGATCGTCAATCGCGTGTGGCAGTATCACTTTGGGCGCGGGCTGGCTGCGAACAGCAGCGACTTTGGCATCCTTGGTGGTGCTCCCACGCATCCCGAACTACTCGATTGGCTGACCAGCCGTTTCCTCGAGAATGGATGGCGATTCAAGAGCCTACACCGGCTGATCGTTACTTCGGCAACCTACCGCCAGGCCGCGTCGCATCCGCAACTGGCGGAATTTCAACAGCAAGATCCCACTAATCGCTGGTACTGGAGGGGCGAGGTGCGCCGCTTGGATGCCGAACAGATTCGCGATTCCATCTTTGCCGTCACCGGAAAACTTCAATCGACTCGCGGTGGTCCCGCCGTGTTGGCGGACCGTCCTCGCAGATCGATCTACACTCGCGTGATGCGAAACAGTCTCGATCCGTTGATGGAGGTGTTCGATCTGCCGCAATTCATCTCCAGTAGCTCCAGCCGAGATGCCACGACCACGCCGGTTCAATCATTGCTGCTGATCAACAGCCAAGTGATGCTGGGTCACGCCGCTGCCCTGACCGAACGAATTTATTCGCAATCGACCACCGATGAAAATGTTCAAGCACGACTGGAAAGGTTGTGGGAGGTCTTCTTCGGTCGTCTACCGACCGCAGACGAAGTCGAGCAAGCGAAGTCGTTTCTGGATACGCAAGAACAATTTCGTGCGAGTGAACAGCAAAATGACGGGGTGCCTGCCAATGTCACGACCGGACAAGTTCCCTATCGTGATGGCCAAGCGGTGCTGTTCGAAGACAAACCACAACAGGAACGGTTCCAGGTTCCCGCCGACAATCGTCTTGATGTTGACGACTTCACGTTCGAAGCGATCTTTCAGCTGCGGTCGATCTATCAATCAGGAGCGGTACGCACGCTAGCAGCGAAGATGGCTCGAGGCGATTCCAGGTCCGGCTGGCTGTTTGGGATCTCCGGAAAGGGATCTCGCCGGAAGCCACAAACGTTGGTGCTGCAAGTCTTCGGGATAAACTCCGAAGGGCGACCTGAGGAGGTTGTGCTGTTCTCGGATCATCACTTGGACATCAATAAACCCTACTATGCCGCCGTCAGCGTGCAGATGGAAACACCGGATACGCCGGGCGTGATTAAGTTCCACTTGAAGGATCTGTCCAATGACGAAGAATTGATGTCGACGGTGGAGTTCCCCAATCCGCTGGTCTCGATGACTGCCAACCACGATCCGTTGAGCGTGGGATCGGGACGAAAAGCAGACCATTTTGATGGCTTGATTGACGATGTTCGTCTTTCGAACGAGGCCCTCTCGCAATCAGAATTGTTGCATACTGCCGAGGGGTTCACTTCGGCCACGATCGGCTATTGGAAGTTCGAGCCGAAGCCGGGGCTGCTGAAGGACAGTTCACCCGATGGATTGCCAATGGAACTCGGCGGACGTGGAGCAAAATTCACCCCCGCCTATGCCGCGTTTGTCGATCTGTGCCATGTGTTGTTGAACTCAAACGAGTTCCTATATGTCCGCTAACTCAGGACGTTCGGAACAATAAATGGCGGGCGGTAGTGGACGAGGCTACGAGTCCCGCCGTGCCACTGAGCCAAAAA
>CAXBHV010000397.1:0-6342 GCA_963974855.1 uncultured Rhodopirellula sp.
TTTGCTGATGCTGGAAATCTTGGTGCCGTCAGCCCGACACGGATATTCGCCGTCAAAGAGGACGACGTGCGTGTCAGGCTTCTGCGTCACATTTCCAGCCATGTTGAGAGTGGAAATGAGCGTGCCCCTTTTCACTTGCTTCTGACCGTCGACATAGGGCACATCTCGCACGAGCAAATAGTTGCCTTTGATCTGTGCGAAGAACCCTTCGTCAATGAGCCGCTTAAGGTCTGGACTAAGATTTAATTGTTCGGTGGACATTGAACACACTTCCTTTCTTCTTAACGATCACAGAGTCGCCAGCGGACAATTCGCCGGAATGCGGTTTGGAAGCGGTCTTGCGATACGAAATCGAGAACTCGACATTCGCATCGTGTGGTCCGGGGTATGCGAGCTGGACAAGCTGCAAGTAAGTCACCGTCGGGCATTCCACAGTTTTGGCACGAGTGTTAACGACGATCTCGTATGTCTTCGTTTGCACCGGAGCATTGAAGAACCGTTCAATGCCATCTTTCGTCAGGTCGATGTTCTCATTAGGTTCGACCGATCGGTCTTCGCCACCGCGAACCTCCAAGTAGACAGCTTCACCTTCCTTGGGATTTGCCAACTTGTGCAACGCGGATCCGCTGAGGACCGGATTTCCCCAGAAGATCTGTGCGTTCTCGACAGTGAACATGAATGCCCGGTCCGTCAGAAAGTAGACGAACCGTTCCACGCCACGGCCACGCACATCGAAGGTCTCGTCCAACCGGACGTCTTCAAAATCGCCCGATGGCAAGACCGCGTACAGGCTGTAGTTTTCGACGTGGCGAATTTTGCCGGCACTCAGAATTTGCCGCCCAAGTGGAACAGGGTCATCGAGTTCGACGCTTTCAAAACTAAGCGACTCGTCGCTCAGTTTGATAAGGTACGTCCCAGCTTGAAGGTCCGGGCTGTCACATTTCGCTCTTCGACCATCGCCAAGTGCCGCCGTGTGGATTTGTAATTCTTCGTTCATCAATTAACTCCTTAGTTTCAGTGTCAGCCACGGCATGTGTCTGATCTAAGGGGCTAATCGCAGCGAATCGGCAAGGACGGTAATTTAATCTGAAAAAAATTTGGCGGAAACCAGAAGAGCCGCCGTTGGCAGTTCAGCAGCAATCAATCGAGCAAACGCCGTCGTTCATCATCCGACATCGGCGTCTCCGCCACCAGTTGTGCGAAGCTGATACGCTCGCGACTGCGATCGCCGGAACCAACTACAATCTCAGCGGCTTGAAGATGCTGGGAAGGCTGGTCGAAGTATTGACGAACTTCTCTTTCGTT
The DNA here is from genome assembly GCA_963974855.1 of uncultured Rhodopirellula sp. Lineage (GTDB taxonomy): Bacteria > Planctomycetota > Planctomycetia > Pirellulales > Pirellulaceae > Novipirellula. Next base: position 1,306 of record CAXBHV010000397.1, read on the forward strand.
AATCGAAGTTACCGCCGCAATTCGCAGGACAATCGCGCCGGGGATCGTCGCTGGCTCAACAACCCTGTCACGGAGGGCCTCAATGATTGGTTGAGGCATGTCCAACTTAGCTGACATGTCTACAAAGCCTGGTCCACGAAAGTGCGAAGCCAAAGTTGCTCGAAGGGATCGTGATGCACTGGCCGAACCTGACGAAACGAACTCAGACCACGCCGATTGTCCAGTGAGATCCTTCGGCTGATCTGGCGTGTCGTGCTTGTCTGCCTGAACCAAGCGAAGCTCAAACGCCAAATCCGTAAGCTCTTCGACATAGTCCGGATAACGCAATGCGTAGACTTCCAGTGTCTGTCGGGTTTGTTCAGGCTCCAGAGCGAATTCGTAGAGAACGGTTTCCAAATCTTTGGTTTCCATCACGCCACTTCCTCCGCGTTCAACGCTGCGTCGATCCATATCTTGGCACGATTGCGCCGAAGCTGAACAGTTTTAGGCGAGCATTTGAGAAGTTTTGCGATGGTTTGCACGTTCGGGTCCTTTGAATCAATGGGGAAGCCTTCTATCAGAAGCTCCACAACTCGTTTTTCTTCATGTGGCAGGCTATTAATCGCGTCAAGTATCGAAAGACGGTAAAGCAAATCGCCACTTTGCTGACTTTTGTGCGGCTTTGCTATCGCCACGATTTCGTCAAGCTCCTCGTCCGGGCCGATTTCACCGCCGCCGAGCCTCATCCGTCTGTTTTCTTTCTTGCGCACGTCTCGTCGTGCCGTCGAGCGAAGCGCAGCAATCGCCGCATTGAACCGACACTCATAGAAATCCAGCTTGTCGTCGTATGCTTCTCTGTCTAGACAAAGCAGTTTTTGAAATCTGAACAGCACGAGTTCCTGAATCTGTCCCTCTGAATCCAGCTCTGCCGGCCCAGAGACTCCGCGAACGCGACGTGTTCGCACTGGAACCGATCGCATTATCCGATTGCGTAGTGCCAGAAACAGTGATTCGTATGCTGACGAGTCACCATTCTCTTTGGACTTCCTCACAAAGTGAATGATGCACTCAGACGGAACATACTTCGGGTCGTCCATGTCTGTAATTCCAGCCCGTTCAGCGACTTCCTCGATCGGTAGATCGTAGAGACGCTCAAGACTTTGCTGATATTGCTGGCGGTCATAAGCCATCCCCGTTTTAGGATCAATTTTTCGTAATGGAGGAATCATTTGCACATCCTTGGTTCACCTGCTTACTGATCTTTGGCTTGAACACGCGTAGCGGCCCGGACCGTCAGGTTCTGCGCCTGAAACCTGTTTCGCACTAATCGAGCCATCTCGTCGTAGACTCGGACTTTCTTTTCAGGATCGGCAATGGTGACGATCAGAGAAAACGGCTGCGGTCGGGTAGCAACCTGTTTCCGCGCTTCGTGGCGAGTCAGGAGTTGCAGCTTCAACCGCCAGCGGTCTCCTTTCTCACCTTTTCACCAAGATCGCCGTGGTAAGTTCGCACCGGCGCCCACTTGCGAAGTTTCTCGATTTGGTACGACTCATACAACGTGCCGGGATTCTTATGCTCTGGCGGAACAAGTCCGACAAAAATTGGTTTTGGTTTGTACTCACCCGTGTCGCGAGACTTTTGCCGTCGGTACACGCCAAAATGAGCGTTGATGTGAGTTTCGCAGTACTCCGATCCCCAACGAGCGCCACGGGACGGCGAGAAAGCAACGGTCATCCAAATCTCGCCATAGAACCGACCGTCGCGGTAAAGTGACGGTGGGTAAGGGAAGTTGTCCCACTCAAGAAAGTGCCCCGGACGAAGGACATCATCGAAGACAAGTGTCGATGTGTGCGGCGTACATTCGAGGCAATCTGGAACGGGCGCTGGAAGCCCGAAACCAAAGTAGTTCTCGTCCCCGTCGGGCACCCTGTTTTTCGTTCGGGGGTCACGCGCGTGATGCGTCAGCAATGCACGAGCGAGTACGGTTGATGGCGTGGGCGTGACGTGGTGATAGATTTGGGCCAGCGTCCTCGATACCAGCGGCGTTGCGAAACTGGTTCCGAGATTCTCCGCCGATCCGGTACCATGCACGGAACGAATCCCAGAGCGATGCGTTGCGTCAACCGAACAAGCACCCCCGTAGTGAACCAAGTCTGGTTTAATGACGTGATTTGGCCCAGCACCGTGCCGGGAAAACGCCGATGGGTGATGCTGCTGCGGACCACTCTTCTTGTAGTCAACATGCGAAACAGCTCCGACCGTCACGCCCAACACACTGTCGGCTGGTGAAGTAATTCGTCCGGATTCAACTTGAGTGCCGGCGCGCGGGAAGTCCAACAGCGGCGGCGTTTCGTAGTTGCCTGCACTGATGACAAAGGAGACATTGTATTGCTCCTGAAGGTTGTCAAGCTCTTCAGCGAGCAATGAAAACTCATCAAGCGAACACACTTGGTTGCTACTGAGCGACAGGTTCCAAACTTTGTACGAATTGGCATATTGCCGCAAAGCGGAATCCAATGAAGTAAGGAATTCCGTTTCCGTTAATCGGCCAATGTCTCCTCGTGCGGGATCATTGTTCGGAATGACTTGCAGGTCGAATACACCGCATGGACTGGAGTCCAAATTTGAGATTGTTGGATTCAGGCGGTCGCCCCAACAAATCAGCCCAGCGACGAATGTCCCGTGGTCGGTATTACGTTCAGATTCGACGACGTCTGAGTGACGGCCAACAACCCAACTTTCCAGTTCGGGGATCTGGTTTGAAATGCCGCTATCGACGACAACAACGACCGGGAAACTCTCGGACTTGCTAGCGGACGGCAGCACAGGCAGCTTAGCTTGAGAAAGCATCTGCGGTCGAAGTGTTCCGATGGACGGCATCGGGGCGATTGAACGAACGCCGATGATCCGTGATAAGGATTCGACTTGCTCGGTATCTCGGCACTGAACTTCATACGCAAAGCTGCTAGAGGAATATCCGCGTTCGCCGATTTTCAGCTTGTGTAGGCGGCAAGCTTCTCGGAAATCGAGAAGCACATTCTCTTGATCGTCTGCCGATTCAAAATCAAACAGTCGGACACGAGTGACGAATCCAAGTTCGCCACGGGGGCTAGCACGAAGCAAATCCTTGGAGTCAATGCCACCTTTGCGATACGTCGGAGTGATGGGTTCAATCGCTTCAACACATGAAAGCTCTTTCATGATTCTATCGGAATCGTTTGACTCGATGGTATCAACGAGATTACCGAGTCCGCGCGGGGTTGCCTTGAGAAACAACTCACCGAGACGACCTGAGCCAATGATGGGACATGTCTGCTCAGAAAACAAATGTTGTGGTCGGTGGCTCTTCGCGGTGGCTTTGGAAATCAACGTGACTCGAACCGGTGCAACCCCAGCTGTCTTAATCTGCGAGCTAACTGCCTTCTGTATCGCCGAGACTTGTTTTGATAAACGCCCGCGATAGTCAGCATCGACTGGGCGGAACGGCTTGGGAAGGGATCCGCCTCCGGGAACTCGTCGCTCCGAACCCTGTTTCGGCATGATCACTTTGATTAGCAAGCGATCTGCCCGTGTTTGATCTGGCGTTTTTGCCACTTTATGCCTCCCCCTTTGACCAACGACCTGCCGTCGCCTTAGAAACTCCGAGAAGCTGTGCAATGGCGGTGTGACTGTAAAGCTTGGGGTTTCGCTCTCGCAATTGATGAGCAATATCATGTTCGTCCTGATTGCGAATGAGACCAAGGAAGCGTCGATGTTCGCCTTCACCAATGCTCAGGTTTTGCATGACAGCAAGAGCTTCACGAACTGTTGCAGTGACGTTGCCAAGCAACTGACGTCGGTGTAGTCGTGTGGCAACTTCATTGATGTCTGATCCAGAGAACCCGTCCGAAAGATCCACGAGTAATTCCAATTCGCGATCGCCGAAGGAGAGCTTTTTGGCGAAGTGTCGCCACAACTGGCTACGCATCTCAGAAGTTGGGTAGTCCAGTTCAAGGCGGTATCCGAATCGTCGCCAGACTGCCGCGTCGAGTAGCTCCTGATGATTTGTAGCGGCGACAATGATTGATTGACTACCAAGCGTATCCAAGTTCTGAATGAAACTGTTCACGACACGTTTTAATTCACCCATTTCCTGACCATCGCCTCGCAGCTTGGCGATAGCGTCGAACTCATCGAGAAACAACACGCACGGATGCCTTGCAGCGAATTCGAAGAGGGCACGAATGTTCTTGGAAGTACTGCCCACATACGACGAGATAAGGCCGTCCAACCGCGTCAAATACAAGTCGTATCCAAGTTCACGGGCAATGTGCCGGGCCAAACGACTTTTCCCGGTACCGGGAGGGCCGCAAAGCAAGAAGCTGAGATTGGTCGATAGTCCCTCAGCCTCGATTTGCGCGTAGCTTTTGGCAATGCTAAGAAACTCTTTCGTCGTATCCCATTGTTCCTCGGAAAGCACGACATCTGGTTCGTTCCTATCCTGCAAGTCAACCTTCTCCACCAGCGGGAAACGGCTCTCAGAGTCGACCGGAAGCGATGCTGCTATCGTCGCTTCTACTGGCCGTAGTTGATGGTCGCTTTCTTGGAGAAGCTTCCGCAATCGCTTGGCAGCCGTAGGCTCATTAGCGTTTTCGAGCTTCTCAGCCAAGAAAGAAGTGTAATTACGGACCTTCTCCACATCGAGGCGAAGTGCCCCGTTTATGATGCGAACCAGCTCGTTCATGAATCGAAAGTTGTCTTCCATGAATCGATTGTTGCATTTCCTGAACCGTTCGTCAATCGCGGATTTCGGGAATCAGGCCACATGGGCGGCTTAAACCGATATTCTTTCAACGATATTCCGCGTTATTTTCTGCTTGCGGCGGTCGTAGAGTCGCGTGGTTCGCGGATCAGCGTGGCCGGCTAGATTCTGAACGTCTTCCAGCGGCACGCCTTGTTCGAGCAAGTCGGTGATCGTCGTTACCCTGAACGAGTGTGGCGAAAGCCGCTTGGGCAACCCACAGGCGCCCATGCGGCGCTTGACCATCCGTCCAATGTCGCCAGCGGTCATCGGTCGCA
>CAXBHV010000398.1:0-6327 GCA_963974855.1 uncultured Rhodopirellula sp.
CCTCTCAAGCTGTAAAATTACGCCGCCTCGAGGTTTTATGACAGACACTAGCTACAACGACGCGATGGATCACGAACGTTACATTCAAGTCCACTTCGCGTCTGGCAAGAACGTCTTCACTAGCCTGCAAGGGTTGGCTGAGGTGACCGGCACGATTGAGAACCCTCAGCTGATCGAGTTAGAACTGCAGAACCCGGCCGGCGTCAAAGGGCATTTCTCGGTGAAGCAGCGCAACTACGAAGAACCTTGGCCTTACAAGCTAGACATGCTGTGGAAGGCGAAAAACGGCGTCGGACGTCTGCCCGCGGTATGGGTCGACTATGTAGAGGTGGAAGGCCCGTATTTTGACGAGCGATTGCAACAGATGCCTCGCATGTTGGAGAAAGCTCCGGGGCAGTCGGATCAGGAGTACGCACGCCATCTCATCACCAAGTTCGCAACCAATGCCTTTCGAAACAAATCACCTGATCCGGAGTACGTGGCCAATTTGGTTCGCTATTACTTGAATCTGCGTGAGGCCGGTGACGATTCGAGGAAGGCAATGATCGACTGTCTCGCGCTCGTCTTGTCCTCACCAAGCTTTCTGTATCTAAGTGAGCCCACGGTGCTAGCCGCAGGCCGTAACACTGACGACGCCACACATGAAAGGCCCGCTGCTAGCGCCGTCGGCTCAGGAGGTTTAGCTGCTCGAGAACTTGCGATTCGGTTGTCCTATTTTCTGTGGAGTTCGCCTCCGGACGAATCGTTGATGGCGGCCGCAAACGACGGCAGCCTGTCCGATCCCGAAATTCTTTACGCGCAGATAGAGCGACTGATGAGAGACCTACGTTTTGATCGTTTCATCAGCGGATTCACTCACCAGTGGCTCGACATGAAGCGACTCGACATGTTCGATTTCAGTGCGTTTGAACACCCGAAGTTCGACGAATCGGTGCGCCGCAGTGCTCGGCAAGAAGTGTATGAAACCATCGGGCATGTCAACGATGCCGATTTGCCGATCGATACGTTGTTGAAGGCAGACTTCGTCGTCGTGAACGACGTCCTCGCGGACTTCTACGGTCTAACTGAGCCGACGGCGATAGCCGGGGGCCTACACGGCACCGATTCCAACCAACAAAAGCCCGAGGCTAGTGCCGTCGGCTCTCAGGGCACGAGTGCCTTCGGATCGGAGTTCCGTAAGGTCTCGCTTCCCGCAGGTTCTCCGCGTGGCGGACTGCTTGGTACTGCCGCGGTTCACATCATGGGATCCGATGGTCAGCGTTCTTCCCCCGTGGAACGTGGCGTGTGGGTTTTGCGTAATCTGGTAAACGATCCACCGCCACCGGCGCCGCCGAATGTCCCCATGCTGGAACATCAGGACGCCGCGTTGTCGATTCGTGATCTGCAAAAGCGTCACCAGGCGGAACCGCAATGTGCCTCCTGCCACCGCAAGATTGATCCGATCGGTTATGGCCTCGAAAACTTTACCGCCGCAGGACTCTGGCGGGAGTTCGAGGAAGTCAAGATCCCCGAGACTGCCGAAACGAAGCGGAAACGGAAGTCAGGACCGCAGACGAAGCAATTCCCCATTGATCCATCGGGAGTTTTACCCGCAGGAGAGCAATTTACTGGGTACCACGAACTTCGCGACAACATTCTCAGCAACTACAACGACGCTTTTGCACGCGGTCTAGCCGAGAACCTAATCGCCTACGCCCTTGGTCGCCCGTATGGCATTTCCGACCACAACCTTGCCACGCAAGTCACCTCCACCGCGAAGGAGGATGGCAATACCATCGCCGCCTTCATTCACGCTCTGGTGCAATCCGAAGCGTTTAAAACCAAGTGAGCCGACGGCGCTAGCCGCGGGCCTCGAACATAGCAACGTCAGACGTCGATCATGAACGAGACTATTGCAGTTTTTATAACCTGGACAACCTACGGCACCTGGATCCCCGGCGATTTTCGCGGTTGGCGAAAGCACCTGACCCGATAGCATTAGCGTCGGGCTTTGACCAAAATCACGTCAACACCAACGATGCCCGCGGCTAGCGCCGTCGGCTCACAAGGAACAAAACCATGTCATTGAAATCACGTCGAAATTTTTTACGCAGCAGCACGGCGGTTATCGCATTGCCGTTTCTGGAGTCGCTCGGATTCCGGCGATTTGCCTCGGCGGCCGGACCAGTGGCTGCGCCGCCTAAGCGGATGATCTTCCTTGGTACTGGATTCGGAGTGACCGCCGATGCGTGGTATCCCGACAAAAATGACACCGGTTACGACTACAAACTGCCCGAGAGCCTGAGTCCGCTGGCACGGCACAAGAAGGACATCAGCATCCTGCAGCACCTCGAACACGCCAATTCGCGGGACGGACACTCGGGGTCGACGTTCTGGTTAACCGGAGCCGACCGGTTCGCCATACCGGGACGGAACTTTCACAACACGATTTCGGTGGATCAGGTCGCCGCGAATCAATTCGGCAGTGAGAGCCGCTACACCTCGATGCACATGGACGGCAGTGACCTGCTCGGTCACGGTGCGGGGTCCATTTCGTGGAACCAGAATGGCAAACCGATCCAGGGCTTACCGAACCCGGTTGCCCTCTATCACAAACTTTTTTCCGGTGACTCCGTGCCACTCGAGCAACGCCAAGCGATGCTCTCCAAAGAACGCTCGGCGCTGGACACCGTGCTCTGCGATGCTCGCTCGATCAAGCGTGGATTGACCAAGACCGATGTTGATAAGCTCGACGAATACTTCGAATCGATCCGCGATATCGAAAATCGAATCTCCAAGGAAGAGAGCTGGTTGCATGTGCCAAAGAAAACGCCGTCTGACCCGGTCAAATCTCCTGGCGAGGGCCTTGAAGGCGCGCCGGCGGTCGAAGCAGTCTATGATTTGATGGTCGCCGCGATGCAGGTCGACGCCACTCGCGTCTTTACATATCGGTTGCCATCGGACAGTTTCTGCGCCAGTATTGGTTCGAGCTATTCGGCCCACAACCTCAGCCACTACGCTGGAACCGAGCGGACCGGCGACTCGATCCGTCGCGATCAAGCCCACGCGAAACTACTGGCACATCTGATTGATAAACTGAAAGCCACGACCGAAGCCGACGGTTCCTCGCTTCTGGATAACGTCTCCCTGACGTTCGGCAGTAACCTGCGAAGCAAGCACAGTCTGGACAACTGTCCGACTTTGATCGCGGGTGGTGGAGCCGGTTTCAAACAGGGCCGTCACTTGGTAATGAAAGAAGAGAAGACTCCGCTCTGCAATCTTTGGCTCTCGACGTTGCGTGGTAGCGGCATTCCGGCCCAGTCCTTCGGCGACTCGACTGGCGTCATCGAGGAACTGTTTGAGGCTTGAGCACTCAAAGCATGAATTGCGAGGAATCGTTCGATTTGAAGGCGGCAAAACGGAGCCGATGGCGTTACCCGTGGGCAACGCGAAACCCACGGGCAAAGGCCCGCGACTAGCGCCGCCGACTCACGAATACAATGGAAGACTAAGCTGATTCTGGAACAGGAACCCCACTCTCGATGACCGGACTTACGATGAGATTTCACAAAATACTTTGCGTCCTGGCTGGGATGTTTTGTTTCTTTCATGCCTTCGCCACAACGGCGTTAGCCCAGTCGAAACCCAACATCGTCTTCATTCTGGTGGATGATCTTGGTAATGCCGACGTCGGCTTCAACGGATCAACCTACTACGAAACACCCAATATCGACGCGTTGGCACGTGGCGGGCTGGTCATCGAAAACGCCTACATGTATCCAACCTGCTCTCCATCGCGTACGGCGCTGGCGACCGGAAAGCAATCGTTTCGGACAGGGGTTTATACCGTTCCCGTTCTTGAAAAGGGGAACGATCAGGAGAACATCTTTTCTCGCTGGACGGTCGGCGCGGAGCACACGATGTACAGCCAACCGCTCGCTGATGCTGGGTACAAGTCGATCCACATTGGGAAGTGGCACTTGGTCGGACCGTATCCGCAAGAAGAGTTGGCGATGGAGTTTCCGATAAAGAAAAAGCTGACGCAGCCTGATCCATGGGACTTCAGTTGGGTGCCGTACCACGAAGAACACTGCCGACAATTCTATCCCGAAGGTCGCGGGTATCTGAAAAACGTCGGCGGGACGTATCGCGGTGACCCGGCGTTGGAGGTTGGCGGCTACCAAAGCAAGACTGGCGGGTACTTTGCCCCATTTAGCAACCCGTTCATCGAGCCCAAGCCTGATGACAAATGGTTGACCGACCGACTGACCGACGAAGCGATCGAGTTCATGGATCAACACTCCGAAGGGCCGTTCTTTATCAATCTGCACTACTACACCGTGCATCGTCCGATCCGCGGGCGTAGCGAAGACCTCGTCCAGAAGTACCTTAAGAAACCCGGTGACCCGATTACCGGTCAGGGAACCGGCAAAGGGAAACTTAAAAGGACGGAGGCGGAGTACGCGACGATGATTGAGTCGCTCGACGACAATGTCGGTCGGCTAGTGGAGTTCCTCGATGACAACGGTTTGCGTGATAACACGCTGATTGTGTTTACCTCGGATAACGGTCAGAACGTCGGCCGCAACGATCAGCTACGTGGCAAGAAAGGATACATTTACGAAGGCGGCATCCGAGTCCCCACCTGTGTGAACTGGCCAGGAAAGATCAGCGCTCGGCGAACGTCCACCGCAGTCACCGGTCTCGACTTTTTCCCGACGTTTATGGACGTGGCAGGAATCGATTATGACGGCGTGCTCGATGGACAATCGATCACGGGACTCTTTCAAGGTGACGAGCCAGAGTCATTGCGAGCTCGCCCACTTTTCTGGCATTTAGCCAGTCAATACAAGCACGGCACCTGCTCGGTCATCCGCAAGAACAACATGAAGTTGATTCAGTTTCTCGCCGACGGAAAACTGGAGATGTACGACTTAAAGAGCGACCCGCGTGAGGAGCATAATCTCGCGGAAACGAATCCGGAGCAAACACAGACACTGCTCAAGGAGTTGGAAGAGTGGCGAGAATCAAATGATGTCCCGCTGCCCCCAGGTTCGGTGCTTCGATGATGTAACGTGAGCCGACGGCGCTAGCCGCGGGCCTTACCGTTGGTAATCTTTGTCCTTGGACTTGTGACTGCAGAGTCAGCGCATTGCGACGACTCACGACCCAATGTGCTGTTCATTGCGATCGATGACATTAACGACTGGGTGGGGCCGCTGGGAGGGCACCCACAGGCACAGACACCCACGCTCGACCAGTTTTGCAAACAAGGTTCTGTGATTTTCCGCAACGGCGTTTGCGCGGCGCCCATCTGTGGACCGTCGCGTTCAGCCGTGTTATCGGGTTTCATGCCACAGCGAACCGGTGTCTATGGCAATGCATCCAACATGATCTACACGGACATCGTCAAGACGCACGCGACGTTGCCCGAGTACTTTTCCAAACATGGCTATCACACGCTCTCCAACGGCAAAATTTTCCACAAGCACGCGACCGAGCATGGTGTCGACTTCGGGCACTGGGCCTTCGATGAACACGCTCGAGCACGCCAGGGCGTGAAGGATGGGCCAGACAAAACGCGTTACACTGCAAGTAAGTCTGGGATCATCAATGGTCGTCAGAGTCCCGAATTTGTGAGCAAAGAAAGCAAGCTCAGTTGGGGACCAACAAAAAAGCCATTCGAGGAAACGGTCGATTATCTCGTGGCCGACTGGGCTGGCCAGCAGATGCAGCGTGAGTTTGGCAAACCGTTTTTCATGGCGGTCGGATTCATCAAGCCGCACCTTCCGTGGATTGTTCCTCAGGAATTTTTCGATCGTCATGATCTTGAGTCACTCAGTGTGGCGGAGGTCAAAGGCGATGACCTCGACGACATATTGAATCCCAATGGGAAACCCGCCTACAGACCGACTGGCGAGTACGAATGGATTAAGAAACACGGCTTGGAAAAGGAAGCAGTACGGGCTTATCTAGCAAGCATCAGCTATGTGGATGCGTGTCTCGGGATGGTGCTCAGTTCGCTAGAGAAGAGTCCGCATGCAGACAACACGATCGTCGTCATCTGGGGCGATCACGGTTGGCATCTTGGTGAAAAGCAACGTTATCTGAAGAACACATTGTGGTGCGAGGCTGCAAAGACACCGTTCATCGTTCGCCTGCCCGAAATGAAGGATCAAGAAGCGGCCTATTGCGACCGAACGGTCAGTCTGATTGATCTGTACCCAACGCTGGTGAACCTGTGTGGGCTACCGGCCAAAGAACTCGATGGGCATGACTTTTCTTCGCTGCTGCGAGACCCCACAGCGGAGTGGAGCCGTTTTGGAGTCACGGTTTCTGCGTCAGGGA
>CAXBHV010000399.1:0-6319 GCA_963974855.1 uncultured Rhodopirellula sp.
GTTCATCCGAGCAAAGGCATTTTAGCGATCGGCCAAAAAGGGCGGACGGCGGCTGAGATGATGGTGTTTGCTCGCTATGTGATGTTTAGCGAGGTCTATTGGCATCACACCGTTCGCTCGGCCACCGCGATGCTGCAGCGCGCCGTGTTCTTGCTAAAGGACAAACTCGAACTTGAATCCACCTTCAAGCTGAACGATGCCCAGTGGATCGCCCGTCTGGTCGAGACCAGCAATAATACACGCGACTCGTCGCTTGGAAACACACATGACCTAGTCGATGGTTTGTTCGGCCCTCAGCGTCGGCTTTACAAACGAGTTGCCGAATTTAACGCGATCGATCCTGTCGAGGGACAACCCGTCGAAGTGCATCGCCAAATCGCCAGACGCCCGTATTGGTGGTTGGTTGCAGCGAGCGAAACATTGGCCGCCCGTCTATCATCGATGACCGGCCAACCGGTGGTGGCGGAAGACATTCTGATTGATGCTCCGCCAGTCAAACTTGAAGTCGACATTAATGTCGATGTCATCCTACGCGATAGCAGCTTCGATCGTGTTGCGAGTGACGGCGATGTTAACGGTGATGCGAATGGCCAGCGTGTAGTAAAACAGAGTCAATCGCACATCGGTGTCACACTGGCGAACGTTTCCCCGGTCGCTCGCGCACTAGCACGCCAACAATTCGACGATCAAGTCAAGCGGGTTCGTGTGTTTGTGAATCCTGAAAAACGCGACATGATGACACACGCGGTTCGCGCCCATGGCGATTGGTCTAACCTCTTGGTCGATGTGATCCAAAGTTTCGACAACGAGATCGTTTAACATTAAGAATGACATGAACAAGCCTACCTCTCCCTCCGCTAATGCCCACTCCGCGAAAGTCATTGTTTGTGCGGATGCGGCGACTGCATCACGTACCGTGGCAAATATGATCGTCGCGGCGATCAATGCGAATCCGTCGATCGTCCTCGGGTTGGCAACCGGCGGCACGCCTACCGCGACGTATGCAAACATCGTCGAAGATTTCCAATCCGGCAAAGTCCACTTCAATAAGGTGACCTCCTTCAATCTCGACGAATACATCGGATTGAGCGGAACACACCCTCAGAGTTTTCGCTATTTCATGCAGTCGGAATTGTTTGATCACATCGACATCGACCCAAACAATACGTTTGTTCCCGAGGGCAACGTAAGCGATCCGGCAGCGCATGCGGTCCAGTACGAAGCACAAATCGCCGCTGCCGGGGGCATCGATCTGCAGTTGTTAGGCATCGGTCACAATGGGCACATCGCCTTCAACGAACCCGGATCGTCGCCCAGCACACGAACACGCGTGGTCGAGTTGACACCGTCGACCATCGAAAAAAATGCTCGCTTCTTTACTTCGGTTGACGAGGTGCCCAAGACCGCGATCACGATGGGGATCGGCACGATCCTGGAAGCGAAACAGATCCTTTTGCTTGCCACCGGCAAAGACAAAGCCGAAGCGGTGCGGCGTTCGCTGCAAGACCCAGCAAGCGAAGACGTTCCCGCATCATGGCTCGAGCAGCACCCTGATGTAACGTTCGTCCTGGACGAAACCGCCGCCAGCGAGTTGTCGGGCTAGCCAATCGCAAACAACGATGGAGCGAGTGGGAATTAACGGTCGGCTATCAAAGCATAGGGCCGGTTCCTTGTACCGGCCGGTTCCCTGACGTAGCGGAACTCGTCAAGAGTTTCGCCCAGCCTGGAAAACGAAAGTCTTGACGACTTCCGCTACAAAAAACACCCGTTTAGTACCAAAGTAGATTGCATTGGTCCGACTCCATCGAGCCGCCCAGGACGGCCGGTGGGAACCGGACCTACTTAAAACTAAACCGGTTGGCATCCTCGGCGGCCTGCTTACAGCTCGTCGTGGTCGATTTCCACCGATTCGTTGATCGCATCGATCATATGCTGGGTATCGAGTGCTTGTTGCTGATACACATCGAGTGGTTCGTCACTGATAAATCTCGCGATCATTCGACGTTCTTGATTGCCTTCAAACGGAAACTGCTCGACACCTCCGGTCGCATCATGGATCCAACAGCGGGCGGGACGATCGTGCCAAGGACGAGTGAAATCGTCACACACCAGCGACGCGTCACTGCCCGCCACCTCGCACCACTTTCGCGTTGATGTGTCGTAACCGCACGACAGCGTTGCTGTCACTTCATGGTCGAACCACATCATCGCCGTGATCCGCTGAGCGACACCTTGTCGGACGACGCGTCCGGCAACCACACGGTTGGGCAAGCCGCCTGCGATAAATCTGGCTAACGAGCAAACGTACCAACCAAGATCCAACAAACATCCACCGCCCAAAGCTGGGTCCAGGCGATGTTCGCCAGTGATAAATGGGCGGAAAAACGAGACCGCCGCTGTGATGTGCCCAATTTTGCCGAACCGACCTTCGTCTAACCAGCGGCGAAACATATCGGTCCGCTCGTGGTGTAACCAACCTGTTGCATCGAGCAGCCGCACCGAATGGGCTTGACAGGCAAGATGCACGGCGAGCGATTGTTTTGTCGAAACAGTCAGTGGTTTTTCGCACAACACGTGCTTGCCCGCCTTGGCAGCCGCGATCGCCCATTCCGCATGCATCGATGGCGGCAACGCAACGTAAACGGCGTCGACATCATCACGCACCAACAACGACTCGTAACCCTCCACCGCAGCCGCGATGCCAAATTGATCGGCCTGCCAGCGCGCCCGCTCGCTGGTCCGGCTTGCAATCGCAGTGACTTCGGCGCCGTCGGTTGATTGAATATCAGCGACCAATCGCCGAGTAATTCGCCCTGTGCCAAGCACTCCAAAGCGTGTGATCGATCCTTCACCACTCATATACGCATTCTCATAGGTTAAACGATTCGTGTTGCTTGCTTCGACAAATTGCAGCTTAAGTCAATCGGCACAATTTTCGGTGTGACTCGATCAACCACTCTGCCGCTTGCTGAATTTCTTGATCCGTGTTGAAGCGGCCGATTCCAAACCGAACACTTCGTCTCGCCTCGGATTCGTTGAGTCCAATGGCGGTCAATACATGGCTTGGTTTCGCGTCCACGCTGCTACATGCCGACCCGCTGCTAAATGCCACCAACGGTGTCGCCGCCATCCATGCCTCGCCCTCGATGGCTTCGAGTTGCAAATTCAAGTTACCGGAAAGCCGCTGATCCGAGTCAAGGGAGATACCATTCAGCTTGATCCCATCGATACCGGAGGCCAACAATTGAAAGAACTGATTTCGCATTTGCCCAATCCGCTCGTGATGGCTTTCCATTTCCTGAACCGACAATTCCAGTGCCGTCGCCATGGCAACAATCCCGGCAGTATTGAGCGTACCACTGCGAAGGCCTTGTTGCTGTCCGCCGCCGACAATTTGAGGCCGCAGCCGGACACGCCGATTGCCGTTACCAACGACCAGCAAGCCTGTGCCCTTGGGGCCGTAAAACTTGTGTGCCGCCGCACTCAATAAATCAACGTCTGCGGCAAGTACATCGACCGGGATCCGCCCCACCGCTTGAGTCGCGTCGCTATGCAGCAACACGCCATGGGCATGACACAAATCGGCTACTTCTTTCATCGGAGCGATCGAGCCAATTTCATTGTTAGCCCACATCACCGAAACGAGCGCAGTGTCGTCGTCAATTGCATCCGCGAGTTGGTTCAAATCGACCACGCCGGTGGCACCATCTCCTTGGGCGATCACCGGGACCTCCGTGACGCGAAACCCTTCACGCCGAAGTTCATCGCTGACGTCAAGTACGGCATGATGTTCGGATGTCACGGTCACGAAATGCCGTTTTTTTTGACGAGGATGCAAACACACCCCTCGAATCGCCAAATTATTGCTTTCGGTCGCACCGCTGGTGAAAACGACCGAATCGGCTGGCACGTTCAGCGTCACCGCGATTATGGCAACCGATTGCCGTATGGCCGCTGCCGCGGTACGCCCCATTTCATGCGATCCGCTGCTGGGATTCCCAAAATCCTCCGACAACCATGGCACCATCGCCTCGACGACCCGCGGATCGCATCTGGTGGTCGCGTGATTGTCAAGATAAATCATCGTTTACGTTAAGAAAAAAGGGCCTGTCGGTACTTGGTTGCATTGTACCTAAACCGCCGGAATTGCAGACCCGCCTGTGGCGTGGAAAGGAAACAGGCAAAACCATTGAAAACAACCGCACGAAAACTTTCCAGCGATTCGCCTCGTCGGTATCATGCATTACCTACGCGTGGCGCATGATTCGCTGCGGCCTCTTCCCCCCTTGCCGATTTACACGCAGATCCACTCTCCGAAGGAGCACTACCGATGCCGCTATTCGAGGTTGAAACCGACTCTCATATCATCATCACTTGGGCCGACGATGAACCGGCAGCTCGTGCCGTGGTCGCCGATGCCTATCCCTACGACGAAATCGCCCGTCTAACCAAGCGGCCACGTGATACGTGGGTGATCAGTAAAGGAGCTCTCGGGCTAACCACTCCACCCCTAAGTCCCTGTGCCGTAGCTCGCGAATGTTTGAGCCGTTCGTCGGGCGACAAGGTCAATGCAATTCGTCTGTACCGGATGGAAACGGGTAGCGATCTGGAGAATGCACGCAAGGCGATCGAATCCAACATGGTCATGGGCTGGTAACTCGGTCGGATCGTGTTGTGTTTCCTTCCTTTCTCACCCTCATCGTGGTTGAGAATGAAACTACTTTCGGCCAGAGTTTTCATGCCGCGTTTTCCTTTTTTGTTTGCCCTGTTGTGTAGCACGCTGATTGTGGGCTGCGATGGATGTCGTTCGACCTCCAATCCCGAAGACGAAGAAAAGAAGAAGGCTGCTCTACCCGACTTCACCTCCTTGCCCGCCCAAGCATTCCCAGCGGATGGGGTTCCCGCCGGCGGCGGAATCAAACCAGGCCATTGGTTTTCGGCCTCGGAAGTCCTGAAGAGCAACCGCGAAGACATTCGCGGCCAATTAGAGAGTCGGGCTTTGCTAGGCAAGGGTTCAAGGCCTAACGGACAAACGCCGCCCAATGCGTTGGTCAACGTTCGCCCCATTGTTCTTCCCAAGGGCCAGCAGCGTCGTTTCGATTACCGAAACTTTGCCCCGTCACCAAATGGTGACTCGCCGAACATCTTCCTGTCTAGCCAATTGCTCACCGGCGGTCGAGGAATCGTTTATGACTCGCAACCGGAAGTGTTTAAATATCTAAGTCAGGAAGAATATTTCTTTATCATCTTGACCACTCGCCCTGAGCGTTTTGCGAAATTGCTTGCTTCCGATTGGCAGCGTCCTTATCGATCCGAGTCCGAGTTTTCGAACAAAGCAGCCAACTACCGGATCGTCATTCCTAACACAAACGAAGTGCTTCCGATCGCAGAAACGATGCTCGATTGGACCAGTACCGCAGTGGTGTTTTGGGACGATGTCTCCGCCGACGCGTTAACGCCTGGACAAACCAAAGCCATCGCCGATTGGGTTCATTTCGGTGGCCAATTAATTGTCAACGGAGCAGACGCCTCCGATGCAATCGCAAACTCCCCCCTCGTGGACGTGTTGCCACTGTTACCGCGTGGGAACATCGAACTGGCGCCCGAATCCGCGGTGGAATTGCTGACGTCGTGGTCGGTCGACACCGACCGGTCCAAGGAATCGCAAACGGCACTGCTACAAAATGGGACCGCTCGAATCGCCGTGGATGGAAATTTGGCCAGCGATGCAGAGGATGTGGATGGAACCGGCAACCTGATTCTCAATCGCCGAATCGGTCGCGGTCGAGTCGTGCTGTCACGATTTGATCTGATGAGCGATTGGATCTCGAATTGGGATTCCTACGACAGCTTCTTTAACGCCGTCATCCTCCAGCGCCCGCGACGCCAATTCGTCGAAATCGAAGCAGAGACTTTGATCAAACACCAGTACGCTGACCTGGACCGCTATGAAGCCGACCCGACAATGAACACCAAGTTTCGCATCGCCGCACGCGACGCCTTGCTTACTGTAGCCCCGGCCGGTGAGGCCCGATCAACCACAAAAACATCGGACGCAGACGCAAACCCCGACAACGTAAAGGAGCAAACAAACACCCCTAAGAAACGTGTTTCACTCGATCGATGGACCCGGGTTGATCCCGTAATGGGCATCAGTGCCTGGACCAATGCGAGCGACACGGTCGAGTTAACACAGAACATTTTGCGTAACGAATCTGGGATTACGATCCCACCGTCCTCGTTGGTCGTTCGATCGCTGGGCTTTTACTTGTTGGCACTCGTACCGCTGAACTACCTTGTGTTTCGTATGATTGGCAAA
>CAXBHV010000400.1:0-6316 GCA_963974855.1 uncultured Rhodopirellula sp.
AAGAACGTTTGGAAACGTCGGGGGTCGGACTAATCTTGGCGAATCCGTCGGGACGAAACGAACGCGTCGCGTCGCGAACCGGGCTGAATGCCGCGGGGATTGACGAGTCTGGCGATGACGACATGGAAACAAAACAACAAAGTTAAAACACAGCAATGACGCAAACAATCGATCGCAATCGTATCGAACAGCTTGTCCGCAGCGCCGTTATGGCGTCGATGAGCGGTGCTGGCGCAAGCAAGTCGTCCAATGGCTATGCGGGTGTCTCCGCAAAAATGCCTCCTGGTTGGGTCGACGGCAAACCTAATTTGCGAGTCAGCATTTCGGCCCGACACGTCCATTTGACCGATGAGCACGTCGAGATCTTGTTCGGAGCCGGCAGCGTGCTCGAGCCTGACAAGGATCTGTATCAAGACGGTTTTTACGCGGCCAAGCAAACCGTGATGGTCGTGGGACCTCGCCGGCGAATGCTGCCCAACGTACGAGTGCTGGGGCCAACACGTCCATTTAGCCAGGTTGAATTGGCACTGACCGATTCGATCTCGTTGGGCATTAACGCACCGATTCGCCACAGCGGCAAGATCGAAGGCACGCCGGGCTGCGTTTTGGTTGGGCCTGCGGGAACCGTCAAACTCGATCAAGGCGTCATTCGTGCGGCGCGACACGTTCACATGAACTTCGCCGACGCCGATCATTTTGGCGTCAAGAACGGCGACATGATGCAGTTGAAAATCAAGAGTCCTGATTGCAGCGTCGTATTTGAAGATGTGTTGGTGCGAGCCGATGAAGCCGCGAAGCTCGAAGTCCACATCGACACCGACGAAGGCAACGCGTGCAATCTGGAAGCGGCCAGCGAAGTGCTGCTTCGCAAAGACGATTGTGCCTGCAAGAACCACTAAACACCACATGAGACACGCCTTTTTGGAGTAGCGAAACTCGCCAAGAGTTTCGTCGTTCCGAGAGGCCCTCAAAAGTCATGGCGACATTCGCTACGGCAAAACACAACCTCCTATCCATTCAGTTAGTTCCTCTACTCCTAAGGTAATACTCCTATGGCAAAAGTTAGTGAAGCGCTCGGCATGATCGAGACGAAGGGCTTTATCGCTCTTGTAGAAGCATGCGACGCGATGATGAAGGCTGCCAATGTTCAGTTCCTCGGTTGGGACAAAGTCGGCAGCGGTTTGGTCACCGCTTTCGTCACGGGCGACGTTGCTGCTGTGAAAGCAGCCACCGACGCCGGAGCCGCAGCGGCAGGCCGTATCGGTGAAGTCGTCAGCGTGCAGGTGATTCCTCGTCCTCACGACGACTTGGGCAAGGTTCTGAAACTATCGACTCCAGCGAAAAAGTCGTAATTGCTTCTAGTGGACGGGGCAATTCGCCCTGCCAGTCCTCTCTCCAAAAATCCAATCCAAAAATTAAGAAAAACAGAACATGAACGATGCAATCGGTTTGATTGAAACCAAAGGTTTGTTGGCCCTGATCGAAGCAACCGACGCGATGGCGAAGGCTGCAAACGTAGCGATCGTCAAGCGAGTCGACATTGGTGGTGCTTACGTCACAACCGTTGTCAGCGGTGACGTCGGCAGTGTCCGTGCGGCCGTCGAAGCGGGTGCAAACGCAGCTGCACAAGCTGGCGAGCTTGTTGGCAGCCACATTATCGCTCGTCCTAGCGAAGGCTTGGCAGCAGCTTTTTTGTCGTAGAGTCGGATTCAACGCCTGAGTTTGAATCCGCATCGACGGGCGGTCTGTCGATGCAGCGAATGGAATCCTTGTCTCCTACCCACGAAGAGCCTGCAGTGCTAGTTCTCGTAGCCAATCTTGGTTCGACCAGTTTCAAGTATCGCTTATACGATATGTCCGACGAGCGTTGTTTAGCGCGCGGTGCGGTCGATCGCATTGGGGATACCGAGAGCAAATGTACCGTT
The DNA here is from genome assembly GCA_963974855.1 of uncultured Rhodopirellula sp. Taxonomy (GTDB): domain Bacteria; phylum Planctomycetota; class Planctomycetia; order Pirellulales; family Pirellulaceae; genus Novipirellula. The sequence goes on from CAXBHV010000400.1 coordinate 1,926, forward strand.
TCGATCGGCGAGTGGTCGGACGAGCGAACGATGTCGGTACCCGATCACGGGGTCGCCGTCGAAGCTTGTTTAGCTCAATTGACCGATCCCGAGCACGGTGTGCTGAAGGATGCGTCGGAGGTAGCGGCGATTGGATTCAAAGCGGTTCATGGTGGTCGGATGTCAGGCGTGTTCCGTGTGAATGCGGAAGTGCTTGATGCGATGGCGGAAATGAATGCAGCGGCGCCGGCTCACAACCCGCCTTACATTGCCGCGATGAAGGCGATGCAGCAGCGGTTTGCCGATCTGCCTTTGGTGGCGGCGTTCGAAACTGACTTTCACCAAACGATCCCGACGGCTCGCAAGGAATACGCTATTCCTCGTGAATGGGCCAACGAATTTCATATTCGTAAGTGGGGTTTCCATGGTGCTAGTCACCGCTTTATCGCCACGCGAAGTGCCGAGCTACTCGGTCGCGATGACGCTCGTGTGATCTCGTGTCACTTGGGCGGCAGCAGTTCGATTACGGCGATCCGGAATCGACAAAGTGTGATGACGACGATGGGAATGACGCCGCAAACGGGGTTGCCACAAAACAACCGCGTCGGTGACTTTGATCCCTTTGCGTTGCCGCTGATTATTGAGCGAACGGGAATGACGCTCGACGAGACGCTGGCTCATTTGGCAAGCCAAGGAGGCTTGTTGGGGCTGAGTGGACGTAGTGGAGATATCCGCGACGTCGAAGAAGCAGCCGAAGAGGGCGATGCGGGTTCGCAATTGGCACTCGATGTGTTTGTCGAAGAGATTCGGCGGCATCTCGGTGGCATGATCGTGGCACTCGGTGGTGCCGACGCGATCGTGTTTACTGCGGGCATCGGTGAAAACGACGATCTGATTCGAGGTCGCGTGTGCGAAGGGCTCGAAGAGCTTGGCATTGTCGTGGATCCGGCTGCGAACAAATCGCTCAAGGGCGAAGCGACGTTTCACGCCGAATCGAGCCGGACGGCGTTGTGGGTGATCCCCACCAACGAAGAGATCATCGTGGCTCGGCAAACTGTATCCGCGTTGCAACAAGCGTAGGCAAATAGGAACTCCACCCAAACATGTTTATCGCAAAAGTAACCGGATCGATCGTCAGCACTCAAAAAGTGAGTTCGATGACAGGTCACAAATTGCTGGTCGTCGAGCCTTACCGGCTCGAAGGCGAGAAACGCGATCGGCTGGTCACGACCGGGCGAACGTTCATTTCCGTCGACACGATCGGCGCGGGCGAAGGCGATTTTGTGTTGGTGGTGCAAGGCAGCAGTGCACGATTGACACCCGAAACGAAACCGCTGCCGATCGATGCCTGCATCATCGGCATCGTCGACACGGTTCACATTGACAAACTAAGCGTCTACGACCGAGACAAGTAGTCGCTGCAGAGCGACGCCCCCTCTCTCCCCCTAATACAGACGTACAAAACGCAGACTTAACGAGAAACCCAAACTATGCATTTCGACGAAAACCTGATTCGCAGCGTGGTCGCTCAAGTATTGTCCGAAGTTGGACCGATGCCGTCCGCTTCCAATGGCAAACCCGCCGGTGGCCAGCACGGCATTTTTTATGATGCCGCATCGGCAGTGACCGCGGCTCGTCGTGCATTCGAACAACTGCGTGAGCGCTCGCTCGCAGATCGAAAAAAGATCATTGATATCATTCGTCGTATCTCTATCGAGCAGTGCGAAGAGCTCGGTTTGATGGAGATGGAAGAGACCAAGGTCGGACGTCCCGAGCATAAAATTGAAAAGCTGCGTACGCTAGGTGAGTTATCACCGGGTGTTGAGTTCTTGGAAACAAAGTGCTTCAGCGGCGACCACGGTTTGGCGATCATCGAACGAGCACCGTTCGGTGTGATCGGCGCGATTACCCCCGTGACTCACAGCTTGCCCACGATCACCGGTAACGCGGTCAGCATGATCGCGGGCGGCAACACCGTCGTGGTCAACCCCCATCCATCGGGCAAACGGGTTGCTGCCGAAGGGGTTCGCCGATTCAACGAAGCGATCGCTGCTGAGATGGGGATCGACAACATTATCTGTGTGATCGCTGAGCCGACACTCGAGAGTGCCAACGAATTGTTCGCTCACCGCGACGTCGCACTGATTTGCGTCACCGGCGGACCGGCGGTCGGACGTGCGGCACTGAACAGCGGCAAACGAGCGATTGTCGCAGGCCCAGGTAACCCGCCCGTGGTCGTCGATGAGACCGCTGATTTTGACAATGCCGCTCGCTGTATCATCCAAGGTGCGTCATACGACAACAATTTGTTGTGCATCGCCGAAAAAGAAGTGTTCGTGGTCGATAGCGTCTTTGACAAGATGATGGACGCAATGCGACGAGCCGGTGCAGTCCAGCTGAACAGTGAGCAAATCGCACGCTTGACCAGCAAGGCGATTGTGAAAGTCGGCGACGACAAGCACGACGCGGCGTGCAAGGATTTCATCGGTCGCGACGCCAGTGTGTTGGCCGAAGCTGCGGGCGTTTCGGTTCCAAGCGGCACCGAATTGGTCTTTGGTGAAACCGACGAACATCACCCGTTTGTCAGCGTCGAGCAAATGATGCCGTTCTTGCCTTTCGTGCGTGCTCGTGACGTCGATCACGCGATCGCCATGGCGAAGAAGTATGAACACGGCTTCCGGCACACCGCCATGATTCACTCGCGAAACGTTCACAACATGACCAAGATGGGCCGCGAAATGGACACGACGTTGTACGTCAAAAACGGCCCCTCCATGGCGTCGCTTGGACTCGGTGGCGAAGGATACTTGTCATTCTCGATCGCCGGACCCACGGGCGAAGGCGTCACATCGCCGACCACGTTCACACGCGAGCGTCGCTGCAGCATGATCGACGAGCTACGAGTCGTTTAAATCCAGTTCCAGTAGGGCCGGTTCCCACCGGCCTTCCTTGACGGCTAGATGGAGTCGGCCGGTAGGAACCGACCCTACACTCTGTCACAAAACATAAACATTCCCCCCAACACGTCACCCAAATGCAACCAGCCACCGTCATCGGATCGACTCGAGCGACCGTGAAGCACGCCAGTTTGGCGGGCCAACGGCTCGTGATTGTCCAGCCGACCGGTGTGGACGACGCTCCCGACGGGGCGCCGCTGATCGCACTGGACATTTTAGGTTGTCGCAAAGGGGACCAAGTGATGTTAACGAGTGACGGATCGTACGCTCGCGAAATCACAAAACATGAAGATCCCCCAGCACGCTGGAGCGTGATTGGATTGATTGACCAACGGAGACCCGCATGACCCACGCATCGATCGATCCGGTATGGATTGCCAAGATCGTTCGTGAAGTCATCGAGCGAGTCAAACAGAACCAAATGGAAACCGGCGGGCAAACCGCTTGTCCGATTTCCGGTGTCATCTCGGTTGCGACCGTCAAGGAAGCAACCGCGGACGGCAAGACAGAATTACAAGTCACCACGAAAGCGATTGTCACCCCGGCGGCACGCGACGAAGCGAAACTGCGTGGGATCACGATCACTCGCAGTGCGAAAAACGAAACAAAGCTAACGGAAAAGATAAACCAACAACCGTCCGAAATGGCGGTCACCGACAACGAGAACCCCGAGCGTGCCGCAGCGATTACGCAGCAGTTGGCACGGCGAGGGATTCAGGCTTCGGCGACGGTCGAGGTCGTGTTAAGCGACTCGCCGAGCAAAGAGGTTTACCGAATTTGCAGTGCCGGACGTCGCGCAGCGATGATTAGTTCGATTGCCACCGTCGATCGGATTGAAAAGGAATTGGCACCGCAAGTTTGGGTGCTGGACATGAACGCATTGAATTTTGTTGCGGCGGTCAACGTCGCAGCCCGAATTTTGAACTAGTTAAACGAACAACCAAACCGCACATGAAAATCGCTCGCACGATCGGCACCGTCACTCTTTCTCGCTCGCATCCCGCGATGCAGGGAGCGAAGTTGCGTTGTGTTGAATTGGTCGAGTCGATTGATCAATTCGGCGACAAACCGATCGGGGGTGACACCGTGATCGCGTGGGATTTATGCGGGACAGGGATAGGCGACTGGGTGGCTTTGGCCGAAGGCCCTGAAGCGGCTCAGCCGTTTTCGGATGTCAAACCGCTCGATGCCTCGATCGTCGCGTTGTTGGACGAAGTCGACCTTTAATTAAAACACATATACAGACCCTCTTGCTCAGTGAACCGCATCACAGCGGCCCATCGTAACGATAAAGGAAAAGCAGCTATGCAGAATCTTCATAAGATCAAACAAGACATGTGCGACATCGGTAAGCGGATTTACAACCGCCAATTCGCTGCCGCCAACGACGGTAACATCACCGTCCGCGTCAGCGATAACGAAGTCCTCTGCACGCCGACGCTGCACTGCAAAGGC
>CAXBHV010000401.1:0-6309 GCA_963974855.1 uncultured Rhodopirellula sp.
TGGGATGCCGACGCCGAGGTCGGCGCTGCGATCGGCAAAATCGATCTAACCGTCACTGCACTCCAAGAACGACGCAGCAAAACGGTCATCGAATCAGGCAGTCTGGCGCGTGTTGTTCGTTACCATCCACTAGGTGTCGCATTGGTATTGGGTCCGTTCAATTTCCCGCTGCATCTTCCCGGGGGGCAGATTGTCCCGGCGCTACTGGCGGGGAACACGATCGTGTTCAAGCCGAGCGATCAAGCCACCGCGGTGGGGCAATGGATGATCAATGCGTGGCGCGAAGCAGGGCTTCCCGATGGCGTGATGCAGATGATCCAAGGGGGCGTCGATGTTGCCGTTGGCGCCATTGATTCGCCGTTAATCAATGCCGTCTTGCTGACCGGCAGCCGGGGGGCGGGGCGTGCCGTTCATCGCCAATTAGCCGGTCGCCCCGACGTCTTACTCGCCTTAGAGCTTGGCGGCAACAATCCGATCGTGGTCAGCGACTCGATTCCATCCGAAGCCGTCGCCGAGCTCGTGACTTTTTCCGCATTCATCTCCGCAGGCCAGCGCTGTTCGTGTGCGCGACGCGGCTTGTTTATCGAAAACTCGCAAAGCGAAGCCCACATCGATGCGGTCGTTCAGCGAACTCAATCGCTTGTCGTTGGATTGCCCGGCGACGAGACGACACCACAAGTAGGACCGTTGATATCGGCGCTTGCCGCCAATCAGCTACGCAAGACCTATGACGCCTTGTTAGCCAGCGGCTGCCGAACGGTCGTACCGTGGAAAGTTAGCTCGCGTCGCGAAAACTTGGTCCATCCTGCGATCGTCGATGCTTCGAAATGCACGGATGCTCAGCTCGCGGCAATCGGTGAATTGGAGTGGTTTGGCCCGCTGCTAGTGATCCAACGGGTCGCGGATTTTAATGCGGCGGTCACTGCAGCGGCGAATACGCCCTACGGTTTAGCCGCGACGCTACTCGGAGGGACCGCGAGCATGTTTCAAACCTTTGTCGACAGCGTCGGTGCCGGGGTGGTCAATTGGAATCGGCCCACGACCGGAGCCGCGGGCAGTTTGCCGTTTGGTGGCTTAGGCGACAGTGGCAACCATCGCCCTGCGGGATATCACGCGATTGATTTCTGTAGCGACCCGGTCGCATCACTCCAGTCACCGACCGAAACCGAATCTTTCGCGACGCTCGTTCCGTGGGACGTCGTCAAGTAAGCCGTTAAAAACGTGGGGTCGGCTTCCAGTCTGTCAATGTGGGATAGGCTTCCAGCCTGTCATCAGCGTCCCTGCCAGGCTCGTCATCAGCGTCCCTTCCACCGTGGATGCCCCCCCTCACCCTTTATCAATTCACAATTGTCAACTTAACTTTTTCAATCATCCCTCACCTCGCAGCCTCCGCTGCTCGTCTCTGATGCAGCGGAAACATGACGTAGTGTAAAGGGCCGTGAGCCGTGGGCCGTAAGGCACCGGGTAATGCGTTGAACCCGGCCGCTCACGAACGCGTCCTGCTTAGAAAACATCGGTATTCCCTGGGCCGCTGAGCAATCACTTGTCTAACCCGAAGCGTCAGCGAGGAACCGCATCAAATCGATTTTTCTCTGAAATGGATCAGGATTGAAGATCCCATTGCGAATCCACCAAGATGCATTTGTGCAACCTGGGCAATCACACCGAAAACTGATCAAACCAAACAAGTTTTTCACGGACCTGGCTCTGCTGCTCCTGAATCCAGGTAGCTCCGAATCAAGCTTTTGCATCCCGATCCGGCTATAGGAAAGGACGAAAGGAAAATGCGTTTAGTAATCCTAGCAGAGCATTTCGCACGCCCCGCCATCGAGAGCGCGACGCAAGTTGAGAACAAGCTTGACACCCGCCCTACAGCGGTTGAGAATAGCGTCTGCGGTCGCTCGCTCCGAAGAGGAGACGCACCGTGAGGACAAGTCTAAGATTCGGTGAGAACACCCTCAAAAGACTTATTCTCCCGCTCATCCACCGCAGAAACATAAGTTCGTTGGATGAAAGAGTTGTTGGGTTGAACTCCAATGGAATGCCAGCACCCAAGCGTATCGGTCACGTACCAGCACCCGCATGGTGACATCGTCGCCGTTACGGTTTCTGCTCTTCGTGAATCGTCTACCGAATCAACTCGTCCGATCATGACGCTCACCAGCGCTCATTGCGCCGTCTGTGGTGCCTCAATCTCACAACGTGACGTTCGCTCGCGTTGCAAGCTAGGCCGTGATCTGTACGACCCAAGATTCCGATTTGTTTGAATGGTTTGCCACTGCGGATATGTGATCGGATTTGCCGTGTGACGATGCGCTAGGTAAGCTTTAGCGAACGGATTGAGGCAGTGGTTGCTTTAAATCCGTTGTAAAACACCAACAAACCATGACATGGACATGGAGGACGCGGCAGCGCTGTTACAAGTGGTCGCTCGTTCCCGCGTCCCCGGCCATGTCCGCCGTTGCCCGTATCGAAATTGACCATGGATTCGGCCGAATACGAACTTAATGTTGCCAACGTTGTTGAGCGTGGGATTAACAATGGAGAACATGGGCTTGACCCGCGATGCGCTCGCGTAATCCGGAAGCCCAAGTACTACTCACGAGATCGCGAACGCGATATTACGTTTGACGCGTCAGTAGAGGTTACGCGCCCGAATGAAACAGCCCCGTTTCTCTACTGGGTGATCGAATGCAAACTTTATAATCACAATGTCCCTGTTGACGATGCTGAAGAATTCTTTGCGAAACTACAGCAAATCGGTGGGGCAAACTCGAAGGGAACAATCGTTTCTAAGACGGGTTTCGCTTCGGGCACCATCACATTTTGCCGTTCAAAGGGCATTGGTCTTTGGCGATATGATCCCGACGGCGAATTTGCAATGGTTGTGCAGGCCGATACTGCCCGTGAACGCGCAATCATCGATGGGATGATCGAATGTCACTTCAACCCACATTTCTTCGGATTAGCGACGAACGGTTATCTGTCAAACGAACTTGAGGACCTCGTTGGTTGCGAGGCCTGGTCGATAGGCACTTCCTTAGAGGACGGGTAAACATTGCATGTAAGTACGGACTGGCAAGGTCTTGACGACTAGCGGGTGTGAGGAGTTGGGAGTTGGGAGTTGGGAGTTGGGAGTTGGGAGTTGGGAGTTGGGAGTTGGCCGCGAAGCCGAGAAGGCGATTGTAGCCGCCGGCGCTCCCGGCACAGGGCGAGTGAATTTACAAACGCTGGATTGGCCACGAATCAGCCGAATTTTCACGAATCTCAAACGGCGTCTCATCACAATGCATGTGGCGGTTCTGAGATCCTTGGGAGAGTGTTTAAATATGTTGACACCCTAAAGAGAAATCTGTGGCCAACCGTGAACACAAAGCGTATCCTAGCATTTGAGAGACGCCGTTCTACTCGCGCGAAGTCGCGGATCGATTTACCGGCAAAAACATGTGGGGCAAAAAGATGCGTCTCGTGTGGAAAGAGCTCAGCGTAGCGATCGCCTCGGATCTAGTCTTAATTTTTTTGCCAGACATCTTTTTGCCGCCAAGACGATCAGCGCGGTCGGATTGCACAGGAGGTCGCAGAGTGAAGGGAGTCACTGGTCAATTCTCCTCTGTTCTCTCCGTTTGCTCCTGTTCGTTTATTTCCTCCTACGGCGAACAGCCCGTGCTCCAACGTACACGGACAAATCTTACGCTGCCGATCGAACTTTGGTATCCTTTTGGTGTGCACTTGTTCTGAGGGTCGGGGCAACAGCCGTACCAAAGCAGCCAAGACCAAGTGGTACACCTGAGGCCTCGGAAATACGTTGCCTGATGGTGAATCGTCCGCTCGGGCCGAGTGACATTAGGTGTTCTGTCAACTTGAGAATCAAACGATATGGCACTACCGATCGACTTGTGGTTAATCCATCCTGACGCAAGCATGTGCGATGCGTTTCGCGCTCGGTTTGATAGGCTGTCCCGCGTCTCGGTGATCCAAAGCCGCTTCGAGGACTTGCCGCCACACGATTGCTTCGTTACCGCCGCGAACGCGTTTGGCATCATGAGTGCTGGTATTGATGCCGCCGTTGTTCGCTTTCACGGCGATGACTTGATGCGTCGTGTCCAGAACCGAATCTTGGACGAGTACCTCGGCGAGCAACCGATCGGAACATCGTTCATCGAACCCACTGGAACGCCAAACTATCCGTTCATCGCCCATTCACCCACGATGCGTGTTCGATGATTCGTACCGTTCCCAACTGCCTAGACCTCGCGTTGAGATTTGCTTGATGCCAAAGTTTCGCATCTTTGATTTGCTTGCCGCGACGCTAGTCGTCGGTCTTCATTTCGGCGTGACACTGCTCTTGGTTCGTTACGAGAGTCGATTCGATTTTCTCTTCGTATTAGGTTTTCCCGTATTCCTTACAGCTCTGGTTCAGTATCGGCTTAACTTATCGTGGATTTTTGCGACTCTAGCCTGTTACCCGATCGCTATAATCTGGGCGTTTTTCTACGGCGCCACATATTCAATCTTGTGGAACAACCAGCCGCATGATTTCTTTGAATATTACGTTGTCGGTCCAGGTGAACCGCTTGAAAGCTCGTTGTTAAATGCATCGATGATGTCTGTATACGGACTTCCCATTTGCGTCCTTTACTTTGTGCTTTCCTGGCTTTCCCGAACCTACTGGCCGGGCGCTAACAACTGGGGCTCGATGTGACCCTACAACTCATCGCTTGCAGTGGACCTGACGCAGGCGGCGAGGAACTATTCGCGACGATGGCTGCCTACGTGCACGGTGTGATGCTCCTCACGACCTCTGTGCTATTCGTTCGATCTTTCGTAACACCATACGCATCTTTGTCGAACCTTGGCCTTATGACGCTGCACCCCGCCTGGACAATATCGGCTCGCGGCGGCGACTGCGGCTCTACGATGGTGATTGCCTCTTTGGTTTGGATATTGCTGGGCGTATTGGTTTCTGGTCACGTGATTCGACGCTATCGTGCGTTTCGTCGCACGCAACTCAACCCAGCGCCTGACTAAATTGATCGCGGCGGATGCAGACAATGCGAGGTCAAGTGGTCGGCAAGTCCTTTGAGGTGGTGACTTGGTATTTTCTCGGTCGAGGGAAGGCGATTGTGCCCGCTGGCGCTCCCGGTACAGACGGATTCGTCGTGTTCGCATATGCCAGGCCATAGCGGATATAAGACAGGAGGATTGATGCGACAGAAAAATTGGAAAGATGGAAAAGGAGAACACTATTTTTCTCTCTTCATATTTCTGTCAAACATTTTCTTGTTTGTGGTTTATCAACGGGGGATGTAGCGATTGATTGTATTCGTAGTCATCAATTCGTGTCGTCTGTTTAGCAGTGCGTCGATCGCTGTCGCCGCTACCGCGGCTATGATGGTGTCGACGTGTTCGAAACCCCACGCTTACGCGTGGGGCTAAATGCTGCCGCCGCTATCGCGGCTAGAGTGCATTGTTCATTCGCATCCATTGGCGTGATTCGCGGGTGAATTTGCCGATGCTGGATTAGCCACGAATCAGCCGGATTTTCACGAATCTCAATAGGTGTTCACGGCGTCTCGTCACAATGCAATTGGCGATTCCGATATCATTGGGATAATGTTCAAATATGTTGAAATCCCCAGAGAGTAATCGGTGGCAAGTCGTGAACGAAAAGCGTATCCTAGCATCCGAGATATACCGTTCTACTCGCCCGCAGATCGAGTCGTTCTAGATTGACCACTGCAACGCCAAACACCCGATCGCGGTGACGTCAAACGTTATTTGACTGAGGAATTGCACTGCTATGAGCTGTTTGTCGATCGTCCGGATGTTCGGCAGTGTGGGTTGAAGCACACGGAGGAAAAATCGTCAAAGGATTTGTGTGGTTTTGGGTTGTGATGCTGTTGGTTGTGATCCCAATTGCAATTCTTATTGAATCGCTACAGACGCCCTCAACATATTTCTACGGCGATGGACTGGCTCGGAGAAACACGACGGCATGCACCGGACGTCGCTATTCACCCTATTAACCAAGTTCGGCATCTTACCCAGCGACCCTGGTGATGCTGACGCTCGGTGTAGAGTTGGTGAGCTGGTGACTTAGATTTGAACCGATCAACGCAAAGCATCGCTCAATCGGTGCTGTCAATAACATCAGCCAAAATTGTAAACGAATATCCAAGCAGTTAGGTTGCAGCGGCGACCCTACTGATTTCAATGAACCGAGTTTTAATTTGTATGTCCACCGAACCAGCCCACGATGATTTCGCGTCTTATTTCCAAAATGACATGGATTGGATCATCGCTCTTTGC
>CAXBHV010000402.1:0-6309 GCA_963974855.1 uncultured Rhodopirellula sp.
TTGCCGGGAAAATCGTGCAGTTTGGTACCGAAGCCGGCAGCCCAGAAAAGTCGATTGGCGTGGGCTCGCGGGTCAAGAAAGGTACCGTGCTATTCGAACTCGATCCTCAACAATACGAAATCGCACTACAAAAAGCCAAGGCGGCCTACCGTTTAGCCGAAGCGGACATCGTTCGTTTGCAGGCTCAACTTGAACAAGCACGTCGTACGCTGCAGCGAGCCGATCGACTTCGTGAAACGAACGCACAAAGCGACTATGACGATATCCTGACGGCGAACGAAATGGCGGCGGCTCAGTTGGCGGTGGGGCAAGCAAAACTTGACCAAGTCGCGGCGGAGGTGAATCACGCCCAGATCAATTTGTCCAACACAACGGTTCGCTCTCCGATTGACGGAGTGGTCATTGATCGACGAGCCAATCTTGGCCAATACGTCAACGTGGGACATCCCGGTCTGTTTTTACTGGCCAAAGATCTCGACCAAATGAGGATTCGTGCTTCGGTTAGTGAAAGTGACATTGGCAAAGTCCGTCTGGGGCAACCGGCGACCTTTACCGTCGATGCCTATCGCGATCATGAGATGACCGGACGCGTCGAAGAGATTTTGCTCAACGCTCGCATGCACGGCAACTTTGTTACTTATGACGTGATCGTCGCGATTGATCCACCCGATGTCGATCTGTTACCGCACATGACAACGGATGTCGAATTTGAAATCATTCGACGAAATCAAGCATGGCTGGTGCCTACTGGCGCTCTGCAATGGTGGCCCGGAGCGGAACAAATGGAGCATGCCACCGCTACCGATTCATTGGCGTCAAGCGAGGATCCCAATGGCCCCAACGAAGGCGAGTCCGCCTATGTGTGGGTGCCAGGGGAAAACGGAAAAGTGCGTGCTTTGTCAGTTCGCGTTGGAATCGATGATGGCGTGCAAACCGAAGTCGTCGGCGACGGATTCGAAGATGCTTTGCCTGTCGTGGTGGGAGTCGTGAAACGCACCACGTTGGCCCGGATTATTCCGACGGCAAAAACACTGCGATAACTTTCCACTACTCGTATCAAACCCACTCGGAGTCCCACGCTTGATCGAGCTTGGTGAAATTTGCAAGACGTACCAAGTCGGCGACGTTCCGTTGCCGGTGCTCAAAGGCATCACGCTCGATATTGATGCAGGCGAATACGTTGCGCTGATGGGCACGTCGGGCTCAGGGAAGACGACCCTGATGAATCTGTTGGGCAGCTTGGACCGCACCACGGCGGGCATCTACAAGTTCGCCGATATCGACGTTTCGAGTCTGTCGAGCAGCGAATTGGCGGTGTTTCGCAACCGTCACGTTGGCTTCGTTTTTCAAAACTTCAATCTGTTACCACGCACGTCGGCGCTCGACAATGTGCTGCTGCCCACGCTGTACGCTACCGATGATCGCCCCCAGGCTGAGCGAGTCGAGTACGCCAAAAAACTACTCAGCATCGTTGGCTTGGCGGATCGGATGGACCATGCGCCGAACCAACTCTCGGGCGGTGAACGCCAACGCGTGGCAATCGCTCGGGCGTTGATCAATCGTCCTCAATTATTGCTGGCGGACGAACCGACCGGCAATCTGGACTCGAAAACCGAGCAGGAAATCCTCGAGCTGTTTCGTAAACTGAATCTCGAGCACCGGATTACGTTGGTGGTTGTCACTCATGATGCTGAGGTGGCGCAAAGTGCCGATCGTGTTGTCCACATGAAGGATGGCATCATTGCGAGTGATCGAACCAACCCGACTTCACAACCCGCGATCGATGAAAAAACATCGGCAACGAATCGTGTTTCACTCGACACGCACGCCAGCGGTCAGGTACTTGCTTCGATCGTCAATGCGATCGTAGTGTCGCTTTCGTCGCTGCGAACCAATGCACTGCGTACCGTGTTAACGATGTTGGGCGTGATCATTGGGGTCGCGTCAGTCGTGAATGTGATGGAACTGAGCAGCGGTTCATCGCGAGCGATCAAAGACACCGTGGCCAGCATGGGCGCGAACATGTTGAATGTCTCGTCCACCTACACTCCCAGTTCGGGCCGCCGGCGACGTTATGTGCCGCTGACACCGGATGACGTGTCGTTACTAAAAGAACAATGTCCCGCCGTTCGTTTGACGGCGCCGATCGTTCATGGGCAGGCTCAATTGGTGTACGGTAACCGTCGTTGCCGGCCCACGTTTGTGCTGGGCAGTTCACCTGATTATCTTCGCGGCCGTAATTGGTCCGAGATGGATATGGGGCAACTCTTTAGCGAAGATGCGGTCTTTGACGCCGAAAAAGTGTGTGTGATTGGGAAAACGGTCGCAAGTGATTTGTTTGACGACGAGTACCCGATTGGAAAAGAGATTCGCGCGAATGGCGTTTCGCTTCGTGTGGTAGGCGTGCTGCAGGCCAAAGGAGGCGATGTGATCGGCAATGATCAAGACGACATCATGCTGGCGCCCTGGACCACATTTAAATACCGCATCAACAGCCAATCCAATTCCATCAGTCGCGTGGCCACGTTCGAAGATCAAATGCCCAAGATGCAATTCGCATCCGTCAAACGCTCGACTCGCAACGAGCATTTAAGCCAAATCTATGTTCAGGCCTTGACGCCCGAGCATGTTCCGGAGGCACGCGAACAGATCCGCCAAGTGCTCTCGCGCCGACATGACGTGGATCCCGATGTCTTCCAAATCCAAGACATCACTGAGGTCTCCAAGGTGACCAAGCAAGTGGTGTCGGGATTGTCGGCACTTGGATTGATCATCGCAGGCGTTTCGCTGCTGGTCGGAGGCGTCGGCATCATGAATATTATGCTTGTCTCGGTCACTGAACGAACGCGAGAGATTGGGCTTCGCATGGCGGTCGGAGCGAATCGCAATGCGATCCTAAGACAGTTTTTGATCGAAGCGACGGTGCTGTGTCTGATCGGCGGCCTATTCGGGATCGCGCTCGGGCACGCCAGTTCCATGATCATTGGTTGGATGATGGGGTGGCCGAGCGAGATGTCGTTTTGGGCTCCGATTGTCGCCGTCGGGGTTGCCGCTACGGTGGGAATCGTTTTTGGTTACTATCCTGCACGCAAAGCTTCGATGCTTGATCCGATCGACGCGCTTCGCTACGAATAGGTCGTTATGAGTAAAACGGTGCCGTCATAGACAAAACTCACTGCACCCAATCGTTTCTTCGGCTCCATGACACAATCACGCAATGATAACGAAGTGTCGCAAGCTCCACGGTGTTGCGTATCCGATCGGCGTTTGACTTCGCCAATCACGGTGCGGTGGGCTCATCACCGCAGTGGATGGGGCCACGTTCAGACCGCTGTGGCCGAGCAACTGCTTCATCCCGAGGGCGAATGTCTCTTCCTTGGCGAGCTCGAAGATGCACTGTTTCAAGTCGGCCCGTTCCGCGAACCATGGATCGGAGTGGCTCATCAAACGTTCGAAGCCCCGCCTCACATGGCTGCGGTGCACGGCGGACGCTCGGATCTTGAATTTCTGTTGAATTACCATCCCAATTTGAGTTTGAGTCTGCCGTATTGCCGAGGGATTTTCACGCTCTCGGAACACGTGGCGTTTCAACTTCGCGATCGCTTGACCGTCCCCATCGAAGTGCTTCGCCTTCCGACGGAACTTTCCGTTCCGCAGTTTTCGTATCAGGCGTACGAAGCCAACCGGCGAAAATCGCTCGTCCAGTTGGGATGTTGGCTGAGACGTTTTTATCCAATCTACGATATGCCCGTCCGAGGATTTCGCCGAATGTGGTTGACCGGCGGCGACTTTGACCATCGACATGCGGTTGAGTGCGAGGGGGGGCGAAAGCGGCGGTGGGTTCACGTGAAGTGTCCTCCGCGACTATCCAACGACGCGTTCGACGATTTGCTTTCCAAGAACATCATGCTGGTCGGATTGTGGGAGGCCAATGCAAACAATTCGATTGTCGAATGCATTGCCCGTGGCACGCCAGTGCTAACGAATCCGCTGCCCGCGGTTCGAGAGTATCTCGGGGACGACTATCCCTTTTACTTCCAGGATCTAGGGGAAGCTGCAGACAAGTTGCGAGACAATGAACTGATCCAAGAAACGGCCGCGTATCTGCAGCGACGTAAGGAGCATTTGTGGTCCACCGAGACTTTCATCCAAAGGTTGATTCAGTCGGATATCTATACGTCGTTGCCAGGGCCCAGCAAAGAGTAACCCCAACTCGTCCTAAATCAAGCAAGTCTTAATCATAATCCTACTCTTAATCTCAATCCCGTCTGAGGAAGCCTCGCTGGACCAGAGACACCCAGAGAAGAGTATGATTAAGAATCCAATGGAGGCGAACTCGCGTTTTATCCAGATTAAAACTTCCGCTACCCTAACATCCATTCTGGATAAAGCATCAGCGGCCAAGCACTGGATCCAAGCCGGTCCGCCCACTTCACTGCAACGGGGATTCTAGACCGACCTTGGCTGAGAAATCCTGGAAGTCCTCGACGCCTCGATGATCCAATCCGAGAGCCTTGAGCGTTGCATTCAACTCGTCGCTGCTTGCGATCAAACGATCAAAATCGACGGAGATGATGTCGGCTCGATCAATGCCCGTCGGACTTAGATAAAGCGAGCGGATGTCGGCACACGATTGCTTACGGAACCACTCGCCAGCGAGACTATTCGCTCGCTCGGCCGCGACGCTCTCTCGCCATTTTCTTTCAAGCATCAGTACTTGTAAGCCTGGAAAAATCGATTTCCAAACCAAGGCAGTAGCCGAATTACGAGGATCCTTCCAGCCCCAAGGCTGGTCTCGGTTTTCGCCCGCCCAGAACCGCTGTTGGATCGCTTCGACATCAATGGATTTCTTGATCGTGCCGAGATTCGCAAACATTCGATCGTTGTGATTGCGAAATTGCACGACTCCCTTCGGTGCATGTGGAAAGTTGATCGTCGAGGACAGAATTTGATTGTTCGCGTCTCGGAAACTAGCCGATTCATGGAACTTGCGATCTTTCATCGGACCTGCATCCGCCCCCAAAAAAACACCGCAGTGTCTAAGCATCTTTGCCAACAAACTGGTGCCTGTTCCCGGACAACCGCAAATTAGGATTGGCTCATGCATCAATTTAAATCGACCGCTGGGGTGCCACGGAGATGATTTGCTCCGCGACATAGGTTTGGTAGGCCACCATTTCGACCCGCTGCTGAGGAAGCAAACGGTAGGTGATATTTCGCCAGTGTGCTTGTCGGGTAAAGATTGCTTTGATCGTCCAGTAAACGTGAGCCACTTGACAGACCGGAATCAACAAAAGCACTCGTATCGACTTTGCTAATCCCATCGGTGCTATTTGGTTGTCACTGCTGCGACAGCGAATCGCGTGGCTCACCGCACGCTCGGTGGATCGGAATCCGGCGAACATGACAAGATTGGAAAACAGCATCGACAATCCCATCGACAAGGCCGCGATAGCGTTCTCGGTCACCAAAGCGATCACGAAGACGGCCAGCGAGGTTGCCAGCAGCGCCACCATCGCAACCGCGTGAACGACGGTGTTGATAAACGTTTTCTCATAAATCCGGGACCACGTTAACATCCGTGTGACGTACCGTCCTGCGAAGGCCGTCGTGCATGGGTCTCGGTTCACCATGATCAATCGGGGGGCAAAGTAGACTTGTAGTCCGAGTCGATCAAATGCCGATTTGATCGGTCCATCATCGACGACCGAGGTCTTCCACTTTTCGATCAGTCCCGATCGTTTCAGATCCGAGAGTCGCATTGCACACGTACCCGCCCAAGGATTGGCATTGATCGCCGTCGCTGCAATCGCACCCGAATTCCAAATGCTTCGTAGCAGCGAACCGGTGTCGATGTCATCGGGAGCGTACCATTGGTTTCCTGTGACGACGCCTATTACGGGATTCACCAGCGGTCGCACTGCATCGCGTAGCCAGTTCCGATGGGGAACGACGTCGGCGTCGACCAGGACCACCACTTCCCCATCGCCGCGGATTCGCTGTGTCGCTTGAACTATGGAACTGCATTTCAGACTGCATGTCGACGAGGGTTCCTGCAACTCAAAGATCTTCAAGCGGTCGGCACGGTCGTCGGTCGATTTGACCTCCTGTGCCACTTGCCAAGCAGGATCCTGGCGACTGTCGATCACCACGATGATCTCAAAGTCGTCGTATGCTTGGTTGAGCAAACCTCGCAAATTTAACTTTAGCCGTGGGTCACACCCACGCAACGACATCAGCACGGAAGCTTTGGGAGCGAAGTTGCAGGTCGATGCAACACCGAATGTCGCCATCCGTTTGCGAACGATT
>CAXBHV010000403.1:0-6306 GCA_963974855.1 uncultured Rhodopirellula sp.
CCCGCCGGCTTGATCGTCCAGTCATCACGCCATAAGGCTGCAGCAGGCTTCCAGTGCATCTTCTCCCAGAACCCCCACTGCACGATTGCTTCAAAGTTAGGATGACTAAACGTCGCAATCATCACGTCACGAAAATAGTCGGCCTGCAACTGTTCGTCATCCCCGGCATCGACATCAAACTCACTGAGCTGCAGACGCGGTGCAATTTCAGCGAACTCGTCGTAGACTTGCAATAACTCCTCGGGCGGTGTCAGCGTCGTGGAATCAAAGTGCGCCATAAAGCCGACAATATCGGCTGGCTGGCCCTGTTCGTTCAGAAAGCGAATGATGTTCTTGTAGGGTTCGCGTTTGTAACCATCCGGAAGAATTTTCCCTTCATTGATCGCGTGGGTCGCATTGGGTGCCAATCGCCGGGCTTCGGCCATGATTTCGGCGTAGATCTCTGGACCACCATACTCCATTTCGTAGGTGTGTTTTCCCCAACCGATAATGTGATTGATCGTGTCCCACTCGGTGACATACTCGCTGGTTGCCGGAAGCACATCCGCCATGTGTTGCCACAACCATTTTCGATGTCCCTCGGGGTTACCGACAAACTCTTTCTCGACTGAGTTGAAGTCCATCGGTGCCCAGGCGATATAGTGGCCTCGTACCGCGATGTCGTTCTCGATCAACCACGGAAGTGTTTTGTTGAAAAAGATGTCATGCTTCCGGCGTGCCGCGACGCTTTCGCCCTTGAGTCCCTTCCATACGTGAGGCCGCAGTTCAGATTCAAACGTGACGCGATCAAAATACTTCCTGACAACCTCTCGGTATTTTTGTGCATCCTCCCAATTGACGATGATCTTTTTCTTGGGATTGATCGGAAAGTCGCTCTTTTCGGCACCAAGCACTTCGGAGTTAACCGCATTGCCAAAACCGAATGCATGTTGCCGCATGGCCACGGATATTTTGGCCTTGGGAATCGGTCGCCCTTCCGCATCGATGACGTGGACCGCCAGATCAGCCTTGCGAATGTGCTCGATTCGCGCAAGCGCCTCTTTCCGCCATTGGGCATCCTTTTCGCGTCCGCGGTACATGACTGTCGACCTAGGCAGCGATGCGATGTCGAAGTCTGGGCCGTAGTTGATCAACTTTAAATCTGCAATTTCGGCAATCTCGCCCGCTTCGCCCAAGTGAATGCGAACACCGCTTTGCGATGAACTGAAGTCCTTGGGGGCAACGAAAGAACGAACGTGTTGCTGCCACGGCTTGAAGGCTGAAAGTTTGTATCGATATCCCGGTGAATTCGGATTGGAATCGAAAAAGAAGTACGCGTTGTTTTTTCGGGCGTTGGATTCGGGACGTCGCATCCAAAACGACATCAGCACGACGTCTCCCTTTTGAATCTGTTTTTCAATCGAGAGATTGATCCGCACATTCGCCGCATTGCTAGGCCGAGTGTCAAACTCGACGCGATAGGCGTGGGAGAACGGCATGCCCTCGACCGAGACCCACTTCGTTTCTGCTTTGACTTTTTGAGATTGAAAGTCGATCTTCTCCTCCGGCCCAAACGACAGCACATCTTGTCCACCTTCCGGCGGCCTGATTGCATCTCCGCGCGAGTGCGAATCATCAGCGTGGCTATTCGCAACACAAGTTACGAGTAACACGAAAGCGAAGACATCGATTTGCCGAAGCTTGAAAGTGTTTTGAAACATAGCTCTTTCTAATTGGGAAAGTCGATCTCTTTCTCTCCGCCCTAAGGTCAGGCGAACGAGTTGGTTTGATTCACTTCATGTTTAAAGATTGATCTCGAATGCGTGTGTCCCCGCGTCCAGCGTTTGACTTGGTTGCCCGTTTGGAAACTCCACCGTTGCCGTTGTGTTGGGTGGAATAACCACTTCCATCTCGAGTTTGCCATCACGTCGCTGCCAACCGCTGACGGCTGTTCCGTAGTGGGTTTCGAGTTCCGCACGCGCCGATGTCAGCGGGCCGCCAATCAGTGGACGCACAAAGAAATGTTTGTAGCCGGGATGCTTGGGATCGGGCGACAAACCCGCGACGCGTTCATACATGAATTGGCCGATCGCACCGTACGCATAGTGGTTGTACGAGTTCATGCTCGCATCCCCGAACCCATCGGCGTGGCTGTAACTGTTCCAACGTTCCCACATCGTCGTGGCCCCCTGGTTGATCGAGTAGAACCAAGACGGATAGCTTTCCTTGAACAACAACTCGTACGCGATCTCAGAATGGCCCAGTTGGTCAAAGACCGGAGCGATCAATGGCGTGCCGAGAAATCCGGTGCGTAGATGGCGATCCGCTTCCTCGAACTTTTTCAATAATATCGCTTCCACTCGTGCTCGCTGGTCGGGTTCGATCAAGTCGTATCCGAGGCCCATCAAACAGGCAGTCTGGGTGTTCGCACCAGAGTGTGGTTTTTCTGCAGCGAAAAAGCGTTGGGTAAAAGCACTGCGGATGTCGGCGTGCAGTTTGCCGTATCGCTTGGCATCGGCATCGTTACCGAGTGCGGTGGCGGCCCAATGAAGGATGCGGGCATCACGTCCGAAGTAAGCTGTGGCGATCAAGTCCTGAGCAGTATCTCCCTTGCGATCTGACTTTGTATAGGGCTGCAACCAATCGCCCCATCCTTTCAGATCGGGGATGAAATCATTGGAACGGCGTTCGTACACGGCAATCCACTTCTTCATCGCATCGTAGTTGTCACGCAGGATACCCCTGTCGCCCGTGCGCACGTAAATTTGCCAAGGTGCCGTCACGATCACATCGGCCCAACCGGGGCTTGAGTAACCAAACGGCGTCGATGGCACCGTGTGAGGAATCTCACCTTCACTGGTTTGCTCGTCGCGAACGCTCTGCAGCCACCGAGCCCAAAACGAATAGACGTCAAAATTGAAGAATGATGTTGGCAGAAAAACTTGTGCGTCGCCGGTCCACCCGAGTCGCTCGTCGCGTTGGGGGCAATCGGTCGGGATGTCGACAAAGTTGCCACGTTGCCCCCAGCGGATGTTGCTTTGCAGTTGGTTCAGCTTGTCATGCGAAGAGGTGAATTGTCCGGTCGAGGCGAAATCGGTGTGCAGCACCTTGGCAATCGCCGAGTCCTTGCTCAGCGTGTCGCCCGCTGAAATTCCGCTGATTTCCACGTAACGAAAACCAAAAAACGAGAGCGAAGGTTGGTACGTAATCGTACCGGAACCGCCGGCAATGTACGTCGCCTGGGATCGGGCGGTTCGATAGTTGGTTGTGTAGAGGGTGCCGTCCTGTTGCAACATCTCAGCGAATCGAACCAGTACCTTCTCACCTTTTTCGACCGTCATTGTGATCGCCGGCACCCCGACCAAATTCTGTCCGAAATCAAAAACGTATCGCCCCGGTTCGGGCTCGGTGAGTTCGAGTGCGGGACGCTGCTGCATCACACGGACAGGCGGCATTCGCTTGGGGACGATTCGTGGCGCATCACCCACCTCGCTTACCTTGCACGCGTTCCATTGCGAATCGTCGTAACCGGGCTTGTTCCAATCGCCCAATTCACGCGTGGCGTCGTAATCTTCGCCATGATAAAAGCCACCCGCACGAATGGGCCCGTTATCAGTCGCTCGCCATTTTCCGTCGGTCGCGATCGTTTCGGTTCGGCCATCGGCGTAAGTGATTTCCAACTGAGCGAGCAGCTTCGGAGTCAACTCCGTCAACTCGGTGCGTTTCCGCAGTAGCAGATTGCCCGCATACCATCCTTCGCCCAATAGCACGCCGATCGCGTTGTCACCATGCTGAATCAGACTGGTCACGTCATACGTCAAAGACTCGACACGCTTGGGATACGATGTGTAACCGGGAGACAGCACGTCGGTGCCGACTCGCTGACCATTGATGTGAATCTGGTAAATACCGAGCGCCGTTGCGTGCAATCGCACCATAACGATGTCGCCCTTGGTTTGAAAATCTCGGCGCAGGTAGTATCCCGGATGGGCTGTGATCGGGGGAAAGGGATCGAAGCTTTCGTTCTCGGATACTTCGACCTGTTTCCGTAAGCCGTTGACTTGGTAATCCACCCAAAGCGTCTTTGCCTCGCCCGGTGCCGGATCACCGCCCAGCCGTGGCGAGACAACACGAATCGGCGTTGATCCTCGCTGAATCGCCCGGCGAATATTCTCGGTCACCTCTTTGACTTTCGAACCGCCCGCGATGCGATTGCCAAATTCCGCCTTGATAATTTTGACGTCGTCGGATTTTGGTTTTCCACGATCAAACTTAATCCAGTTCGCATGCCAGTCGTCATGGCCGAGTAGTCCCATTTCGATGAAAGCTTCTTCGCTCCACTCCGACTCGTTGCCCTGATCGTCCCAGAACTTCACTCGCCAAGAAACTTGTTGACGCGACTCTAGCTCCGGACCTTCGTACGGTACCCACACGGATTGATCCGATGCCACTTTGCCCGAATCCCAAACCGGATCCCCGTTTTCCCTCGATTGGGATTGCGGGTATACGACGATCTGGTACGCCGATTGCGATTTGACATCCACACCATCCGGCAACTTCCACGAGAACACCGGCGACGGATCGTAGAAGCCGATCGGATCCACAAAGTTCTCGCCGACGCTGAGCGAATGTGGTTGCGGTTTGCTCGCGAAACCTGTGGTGCAACCAAGCAACAAAGAGCATACCACGATCGAGATTTTTAACAGATTGCAGCTTTGCATCAGGGTGTTTTACTTCTTCATTTTGACGTTGGTTGTTTCAATGCGTCGCGCCGCATCGAGCTGTTCTGTCAGGCGTGAGATTCGCTTGCTCTGCTCAGCCGCCGCTGCTAGATTCCGGTCCGGTGTACTCGTGTCCTGATGGTCGTACAGTTCCCGCGCGACCACGCGTTTCGTGCCGGCCTGGATCCATTCGGTGTATCGATAGCGATCGTTTCGCAGGCTGTATCCCATCGTTGAACCACGTGGGTACTGGGTCAGAGCGAACGGTTTGAAACTCTGATTCGGGTTTTGCAATAATGGCTGCAGGCTTTTGCCATCGCAAGACTTGGGGACTTCGCCACCGGTCATCGATGCCACCGTGGGAAAGAGATCGACAATCTCTACGAGAGCTTTGGTGCGCTGGCCACGCGTGTGCCCCGGAGCGGAAATAATCAGCGGCACGTGCGCGTCCAGTTCAAAATTCGTGTGTTTGCACCACAGCCCGTAGTCGCCCAGTTTGTAGCCGTGGTCGCCCCACAGTACGACGATCGCGTCGTCACGAAGCCCGAGTCGATCGAGTTCCGCCATCACTTTGCCGACTTGTGCGTCCGCAAAGCTGACCGAGGCGGCGTAGCCGTGCATCAGCTCGCGAGTCATCTCGTCCGACAGTTCACCTTCCTGCGGAATGCCGTGATAACCGCGTAATTCGCCCCAGATCGTGAAAGCGGGATCTGGTGATCCTTCGGGTCGCTGACGACTTGGCACAATGAACTGGTCTCGCTCGTAAAGATCCCAGTAGCGTTTGGGGGCCGCGAATGGCAGATGCGGCTTTGCAAAACCGACACACATAAAAAACGGCTTATCTTTGTTCTTTCGCAACGAAGCGATCGCCTGGTTGGCAACGATGCCATCGCGATAGCCTTCGTCCTCGGTAACGAAACACTCCGTCGGCGGCCCGTTGGCCGCAAGACGAGTTTGATCAACATCGAGCTTCTGCGTTTTGGCATCTTTCACACGCCTCGCGATCGCCGCCAGTGTCTCAGGATCGGCATACTTTGCACTGGGCGGTTCCGGGATTTCCGACCAAGACGTTTTGTCATCACGCAGGTGGTGGTACACCTTTCCAAAAGATGCAGTCACGTATCCACGCTGCTGGAAGTACATCGGCAACGTCATCGCGGTCTTGTTCACCTTGCGTAGCGGCGTGAATAAATCCACGATTCCGGTGTGATCCGGGTACTGTCCGGTCATCATGCTGATGCGTGAAGGTGCGCAAAGCGCTTGCTGGCAATACGCCCGTTCAAACAACACCCCTTCGGACGCCAACGTATCGATCGAAGGGCTCTGAATCGAATCGACGCCGTAGCAACCAAGTTCTTAGGGATCATGCAAATTTTTGCGGTTAGAGTAAGTGACCATGGTTGCGCCCGCACCCGGCGAGAGACCCGTGACAACCGCATCTTTTGCCACGCCCTTGCGGGCTAGCCGCGAATCAGATCAGCGCAATGTCATGCGGCTACAATCACTATGGTTATCCCGACTTCACCGCTGAAATTTGCGGGATTTTTTTGCATTTTCGGTAATCGCCACCCAAAAAAGCTCGTCCCCAGGCTCCTGCCCAACCCCG
>CAXBHV010000404.1:0-6295 GCA_963974855.1 uncultured Rhodopirellula sp.
TGTTTGTTCAGTCGCATCCCCGCTTCGTGCCATTCACGGCCATACTCGCCTCCGCCGCGAAGGTTTGCGACTGCATAAATGCCTCCGTTTTCAACCCAGGCCGCATTGGCGGGTGAGAACGACGGTGTCAATGAAATGTTGAACCCCCCGTACGCATACAGAAGCGTGCGATTAGAACCGTCGAGTTTCGCATCACGATGTCGCGTCACGATCACGGGAACTTTCGTTCCATCCTTGCTAGTTGCAAAGAGTTGTTCGGTGACATAATCGTCGACTTGAATTGGCGTTTCAGGACGTCGCCACAACGAGGTATTTCCTGTGGCCAGGTCGACGCGATAGATTTCGCCGGGCGTCACGTAATTGGTAAAGTCGAAGAAGGTTTCCGTGGCATCTTGTCGACCGCCAAAACCGCTCGCACTGCCCACTCCGGGTAGAGGCAAATCGTCTACGAATTTGCCTTCGATCGAGAAGCGAGCCACGCGACTGCGAGCGTCTTTGAGGTAACTCAGATAAAACGTCTCGCCAAACAAGCTGGCCGATTCGAGCACGTCGTCGGCTTCGGGGATGATCTCTTTCCAGTTGTCACGATCGGCTTGGCCGACTTCCACCGCAATCAAACGGCGTTTCGGTGCGTCGTTGTCGGTCACGAAATAATGCGTCGCTTCGACCGACGCGATCCACTCGTACTCAGCGTCAAAACCGCTAATGAACGGCTGGACGTTGGCATCGGGTTTGGACAGATCCTTGATGAAGACTTGGGACTTGGGTTCGCTGCCCTTCCAGTTGTGAATGATCAGATAGCGTCCATCGTCGGTGACCGATGGCGAGAACCCCCACTTCGGTTCATCGGGCCGCTCGAGAATCAGCGTGTCCTTGGATTGATCGTCACCGAGACGGTGAAAATACAAACGTTGGTTCTCGTTAGTACCGGTCAACTCTTGGCCTTCGATCGGCGCGGTGTAGCGAGCGTAAAAGAAACCACTGTTGTCAGGCATCCAAGCGATACCGCTGAACTTGCTCCAGCGAACGATGTCTTCAAGATCGTTCCCGGTCGCCACCTCACGGACTTTCCAAGTTCGCCAATCACTGCCGCCGTCGGCTAACGAGTACGCCATGAATTTTCCATCTTGCGTCGTCACGGTCGAACCGAGCGCAACGGTGCCATCTTCGCTGAGCTTATTGGGATCAATCAGCACTTGCCGTTCAGCGTCCAACGATTCGGCCTTGTACAACACGCTTTGGTTTTGCAAGCCGTTGTTGTGCGAGTAGATGTAGTAGTCGCCTTTGGGGCTGGGCAATCCAAATCGTTCGTAGTTCCATAGTTTTTCGAGTCGTGCTCGCATGGGTTCTCGCTGGGGCAGCGATTGCAAATAGGCTTGCGTGACCTCGTTTTCGGCCTTCACCCAGGCTGCGGTTTCATCGCTCTCGGTATCTTCGAGCCAGCGGTAGGGGTCGGCGACACGATGCCCGTGATAGTCGTCCGTGACATCGACCGTCTTGGTTTCGGGGTATTGCATCGTGCTTTGGGATTTCGTCAGCGTGGTTGATTCTTGAGCCATGGCGAGGTCGGAGGTGAACCCTGAGAGGAGCAGTGAACTAAGAAGCGTGATCGTGGCCGTGGGTGCTGCCAGTGTTGACACCGGAAACAGAGACCGTTTGAAAGGGTGTAACATTGGATGTGATAGACTTAGAGGGATGGAAAAACAGAAAGTCAGCCGCTTTGGCTTGGCTATCGTACTCGATTTGTCGACCTGGATGAAAAGGGGGGGCGTGCTTTGGCTGCGGTATCGGGTGCGGCACATGATCGCGATCCCGGCTGGCGGATGGCTGACTTTTGGCCACGCCACCCCCTGTTGTTGCTGGCAATTGCGGCCGCGATTGGAGTCGCATTGGATGCCGTATTGTCGGTTGGGTTCCAGACGCGAATCATGCTTTGGGGGGGTGTTGCGGTCGTTTCTTGTCTGCTCTTTGCATTTTCAGCTGCCGTGTTGAAGCGAGCAGCGGTGGTTTTAGGGATCGCATCGCTTGCGGCTCTTTGGCAGGGCTACAACGACTATGTCTATCAATCGGCATCGCTGCGTCGATTTGCCGGCGAATATGCTGAGCCTGCGATTGTCGAGGGATCCATCGACCGACCGGTGGTGATTCGACGCAACCCGCTGGCGGATTCGGTGCGAGGGAAAGATCAATCACCCTGGCAGTCGGTTATCGAATTACAATCCGATCGGATTCGTGTCGGTGAAGATTTAGTCCCTTGCCGCGGACGAGCGATGGTGGTTTGCAGCGGGCGACTCGATCATTATCTGCCTGGCGACGTCATTCGAGTCCACGGTGCGTTAGTAAATATCGTTGCACCGACAAATCCTGGCGAGAACGATCTGCGTCCGGTCTACCGACGTCGTGGGATTCATGTCCGCATCGACGTCGACCGCGAAACACAAATCGAGCAGATCGGCCACCACTGGGATTTTGATCGTCCCATCGCGGTGATCGCCAACGAGAGTCGTGAGCTGTTGTTGAAGCACACCGGCGATGCGTCAGGACCGCTGGCGGTCGCATTGGTGATCGGGCAGCGGGATTTTGTCGATCCTGAAACACGCGACCTATTGCTTGTGACGGGCACCGCTCACTTGTTGAGCGTTAGCGGGTTGCATCTCGCGATCGTGATCGTGTTGGCGAACTGGATTGCGATGCTATTGCGGTTTCCCTTTGGCGCCAACATTGCTTGGGTGTTGCTGGTTTGTTGTCTATACACCGCGATCACCGGAGGGCGTCCGCCGGTGATGCGAGCGGCGGTGTTGGTCGGGATGCTGATGTTCTCGTTGTGGTTCAAACGACCGACACAGCCTATCAATACATTGTCACTTGCCGGGCTGATTCTTATCGCGATTAACCCTGAGAATCTATTTCATGTCGGCGTTCAATTGTCGTTCCTGGCGGTGGGAACATTGTTCCTATGCGGCGCTCGCACGATTACCCAATCGCGTTCGGTCGATTTAGCCCTCGAAAACGAGCGGCAACTGGATGCGTTATTGCAGTCGTCACAATCTCACTATGTCCGTTACGCCCGAATCGCATGGTTCTGGATTGCGAGGATGGTTTGGTACAGCGGTTGTGTCACAGCGATCAGTATCCCCTTGGTATGGCACCAATTTCATGTGGTGTCGTTTGTCAGTGTCACTACCAACGTGATATTGAGTCCGCTGTTGTTTTTTACCTTAGCCAGTGGCGTTGCCACTGTCGTGGTGGGCTGGGTGTTCGAATCGGCCGCAAGTGTTCCGGGGTACTTGTGCGGACTGTTTTTGCAATGGATGCGAAGCATCATTGGTGTCGCAGCCGAAGTTCCCTGCGGCCATTTTTGGCTTCCCTCGCCGCCTGCATGGAGCGTGGCCGTATTTTATCTGGTGATAGTCGGCTCACTTTTTTGGTCCCCAGGCCGAGCGAGTTCACGGTTTCGTTATGGCTGGATCGTGGTCTGGATGGTGACCGCATGGATGATGGCGACGACTCCGCCGCCGATGGATCAAGGGATGTTCGAGGCGACGTTTGTCGACGTCGGGCACGGGACAAGCGTGGTCATGCGAGACGACGTGGGGCACGTGTTTCTTTACGATTGCGGGCGGATGGCGAACGAGACGGGCAGCAGTCGAGATATCGATGCAGCACTGTGGTCGATCGGGGCAACGCGTTTGGACGCGATCTTTTTGTCGCATGCTGATTCGGATCACTACAACGCAATCCCTGGCGTGCTGCGCCGATTCCGAGTTGACCGAATCATTACTCCGCCCGGAATGCTAACGCAGCCCGAATCCGGTTTGTTGCCGATCCGCACTGCAATTGATGCCGCCGCCGTGCCCGTGGTTGAGGCGTTTGAATCGAGCGTGGTTGCAAAGATTCCGCAGCAATTTGCGTTTCTGCATCCGCCGTCTTGGCGATTGGATGGCAATGACAATGCAAACAGTTTGGTGTTGCGGATCGATGTAGGCGGGAAAACGTTGGTGTTGCCTGGCGATCTTGAGCCACCAGGGACCGAGGCATTGATCAACAAGCTGCGACCACCACCAGGCGGCGCGTTGATGGCACCACATCACGGCAGTTTGACGATGAATGCGGAATCGATCCTGCAGTGGTCACGTCCAGCCGAAGTGATCGTCAGCGGCGGGAAACGAGCGAGAAAGCCAGCGGTTCGAGCGATGTTAAACACGACTGGCGCCGGAGTGTACGTGACTGCCGAAGTAGGAGCCGTCCGAGTTCGCATCAGCGAGGACGGCAAGATCGAAGTACGATCGTGGAAGCAGTCACCGTGGTGAAGTGCCCCCCACTATTGGCAAAGCCACGGCCGTAGGCGGTTAGAAAATCGCAGCTTAGAAATGGAGAGAGGAAGATATAGCACACCACACCTCGTCTCTTTTATTCTTCCGTCGCTACAATCTTTCTGTCTGGCAATCACACCGCGTCACGGAGTCAGATTGGGCACGCCCATCCTTCTTCCGAAGTCAGCGGCGAAGGCTTCTGGGGTCGCCCCGTAATTCGCCTTGAGTGCGTCGTCCCACTTGACCCCCAACTTCAAGTCCTCAAAGAATTGGCTGAATGCTTTTGGATCAGCTTCGACGAGGTGGATCACTAGTAGTTTGGCCAGGACTTCACGCTCGTCATCGATTTCCGTCGCCTGCAGGATACCGAACAGACTTCCGGTGCGTCTGAGCCGGTCGGCTGCAAGGTTTCGCGCGGCGGCATCTCGCTTCGGATCCGGGAACATGACACGATGTAACATGTCTTTCAAACCGGATTGCACCCAGCGCGGAAGCTTGACATCGGAACGATATCGACCGACGTACCCGTCCGCCATGCTCCACGAGATGGTCGACGCGACCGATGCATCAAGTTTCTCGCGGTACGTCGCAACCAAAAAACGCTGGCGATTGTTGTGATAGATCGTGGTACTCGTTCCAAAGTTCGGGTTGTTCATGACATCCGACTCGAACTTTCCAAACATCTCACGCTGGCTGAATACCGCCACCATCATCTTGCCTTGCCAAATGTTTGCACTCTTGGGCAGCCCAAAGACGCTGTTCATTTGTTGACACATCACATCGACCTGCTTGGCAACCTGCTCCGCCGCCTGCTGCGGAAAATCGGTCAACAGCAGACAAAAGTCGGATTCCGCGGAACTCAAGTTGACCGGCGCAAGCGATTTGCGAGCATCGTTGAAAATTCCAATCTGGTCGCCAACCGCCTCTCTGATTTCTTCGTCCGTTTGCGGGTCACGAAGGGTCTTGTTGCTGCCGGTAATGCGGGCCTCGGCGTCAGCCTGTGCCTTGTCCAAGTCAATCAGGTGAACCCCGCCCGAAGGTCGATGGTAGCGAAACGAGTAGGGTCTTCCGTCAATCAAGAGGCGATACACGTCCGTTGCTTTCATTTTCGGTTTGCGTTTGCCGTCCTGGTACTGGAAGAATCGGATCGCGTCAGATCGAGGGTCTTTGATGAAGCCCACGACTTCGACGTCGCCAACGACCGTCCCGCTGATGAATTGAATGACGGCGGGCTTGCCAACCAACAACTGGCGTCCCGTGTCATCAACAAGTCCGTCAAACTGCAAATCCGCCGCAGACGCTGCGCCAATGAAAACAAATGCCATGACGAATGAAATCGGCCGAAACAACACAGCTACTCCCCAATGAATCGTTCCGCGGAACTCGGTATGTCTAAGAATATACAGTCTGCAATATAGTTAATGAGACCGGGCCAATGCGATTGGCTTCGACGATAAGATTACGAAAAACAGATAGCCAGTGAAGTGGGCGCAAGATGTAGCCTGAGGTTGAAGTTATTCCAGATCAACCGGTCGTTACCGGAGCGTGCCTCCTACTTTGTCCAGTGGATCGCAGTCCAGTGGATCACCGAATTGCCTCCGATCCGACGAATGCATTTGCCAGCGGCCGACGCCGGTGCATCCGACTTCCAAACGACACTTCTCATCTGGAGTCACTTCCCACTCCGCATCACGATCAAGTCCGCACGCCAAGTATTGAAATTCGTGACGCAATTTCGCACCCAAACTTTTGCCCGCGAATGATGCTAATCAGCGAGAATGGCAGGAACGAATACCCGTCCGGCATTCGGTGCGCTGCGACCGATTGTCGAACCGATGGCCGGGTGCGAGTTAAGCAAGTCGCTCGGCATTTACGGGTGAAATGTCGATCATTCTGTGAGCCGACGGCGCTAGTTCGACTGTTGATTCAATCGAAATGCAAATCCCAGTAGTGAGCCGTGGGCCGTAAGGCACCGGGTAATG